>JAFDEE010000012.1 GCA_019310525.1 Deltaproteobacteria bacterium
AGAAGTCGAATCTCTTCCAGCAACTCGAAGGAAAGTTTCTGGGCCTCGTCGATGATGAGCACGAAATTTTTTTGCTGCTGATAATTTTTCTTAAGGAAGTCCTCGAATTCAAACAAAAAATCCGCCTTGGATTTGAATTGCAGTTTTTTCTTCAGGGCCGAAGAGACGAGGTATTTCAGGAAATCATGAGGAGTGAGGACAGGATTTGAAAGGTACACATACTCTATGTCTTCATCCAGTTCCGAGAGGAGGGTCTGCACCATGGTAGTCTTTCCTGTTCCCACCTCTCCTGTCAGCAATATGAACCCCTTCCGCTCATGCACCCCATAACTCAAGAGAGCAAGGGCCTCCCTGTGACTCTCGCCGAGGTAGAGGTACCTTGCCGATGGATTCAGGTTGAACGGTTTTTCCTTGAGGCCGTAATATTCAGTATACATAAGATTCTTCAGAATTTAAGGATCCAAGAGGCCAAGTGATTCTTCTAAGAAGCCATCCCTCGTATCCACACCTTCCACTCGAACCCTTTCTTACAGCAGGGTTCAAGGGTCCAAGGGGTCAAGGGGCCAAGTGACTCTCCCAAAAAACCATCCCTCGTATCGGAACTTCCTCACTTGAACCCTCGAACCCTAGACCACTCGGACCCTTTCTTTTACAACAGCCGGCTCAACATCATCCGTGTAAGATATGCTGTCCTGTCAAGCCCCTTAAAAGCCACAACAATACCTGCAAAGCAAAGAATAAAACCTACCGCAATAGAGAGGCCCATCAGCAGGCCTTTTCGTTTCATGGCCCTGCGTTCCGCCTCAGTGTATCGGATCGGCATGCTGAGCAGGACTGGGAGTCCCAGGGCCTGCTCCAGTTCATCCGGGTCTTTGAAGGATGTATCCAGCATCTCCACGAGATACCCTGTTCCAATCCCGAGCCCGACGGCGAGAACCAGGGTCAGCAAGAAAATTCTGGGAATGTCGGGTTCCACAGGCAATTCCGGCATCCTCGCAGGGTCAAGAACCGTGAACTGCTCACCTTTCTGTTTTCTTTCCATGCTGACGGCGATCTCCGCCTCCAGCTTTCTGTTCAGCACCGAATTATAGATATTCCTGAGGTTGTCATAGTCTCTTTTCAAAGAAAGGAGTTCCTGTTCCCGCTTGGGAGTATTTTCCACATAAGTCTGGTACCTGGCGATCTGGGCCTTGGTTTTCGCGATCTCTGAGCGCAAGGCGGATATTTCCAGGACCAACTCCCTCAACTGCTTCTCCATGGGAGTCTCTTCCGCCGGACCTTTCTTTATCGTTTCGGCGGGTCCACCCGGGCCACCCTGCTGTCGCTGCTCGATATCGGCGATCATCTTTTTCAACCGGATCACATCAGGATGGTTCTCGGTGTATTTCGCCTGGAGTGCTGCAAGCTGGTTCCGAAGGACCGTTATGTCCCTGGGAACCCCTTCTCCTGACTTGGAGACCACCACTTCAGACTCCCGGATCCGCCGACCGGCCTCCGCTATCTCTTTCTGCAACATGATTCTCCGGTTTTCGGCATCCCGGAGATTGTTCTGTAGTTGATCCAGTTGCCCCTGGAGCCGTTCAAGGATCTTGAGGTTGGAGTCCAGTTGCTCGGGAAGCCCTCCCATGTACCGCTCCCGGTAATCCTTGAGTTCCTGTTCTTTCTGGTCGAGTTTTCTCTTGAGTCCGGCCAGCTCATCAGCCAGAAAATCCGATGTGCCAAGGGCCTGTGCCTCCCGGATCTTGAGATTTTCGGTGATAAAATTGGAGGCAAGGGCATTGGTGACTACCATGGCGGTTTTCGGATCACTGTCCCGGAAAGCTATTGTGAAGGCTCCGGCCTCCTTTCTTCTCCCCCCCCTGCTCACCTCTATGTTGATCCGCTTTCTCATTCTCTCGACTTTCTCAAACAAGGAGATATCTCCGTCCTGGAAGAGATGATACTGCTTGATGATTTTTTCCAGGTTGGTGCGACTCATCACCTGCTGAGAGATGGTCATCAATCTTGAGTCCAGGTCGGTCGAAACGATCTCCTGGACGTAATTTTCCGGGACCTTTTGGCGTTGAACCAGAATCAGGGTCTCGGCTTCGTAAATACTGGGAGCCCATAAAATGTAAGAAAAACCTCCGAGGACAACCAGGAGAAAGGGGATGATCATCCAGTACTTTCGCCGGTCTGCCATGTCCAGGTATCTCGTAAGATCAAATTGTTCCATGAATAACCTCGATGGAAATCAACCGCCATTCCAATCTGAACGGCTTGAGGGTTCAGAGGGGCAAGGGTTCAAGTGAATCATTTTACTGAAATCCTTTTCCTTCACTCGACTCCTGGACCCATTGGATCCTTGAACCCTGACTTATACGAGGGTCCGAGGGGCCAAGGGGTCAAGTGAAAAAGCGTAGAGGCTGGCTTATAAGCCTCCAACAACCACTTGAACCCTAATCAAAAAACGATCGAACTAAAGTCTTCGCCTGAAGCCGCAGATTTCTAGCATTCCCAGAATAGGCATCAAAATAAAGTCCCATCCCCGGCAATCTATTGAGAAACCGGTTTTTCATGCCGAGGAATTACTTCATATTCCTATGTTTCGGCAAAACTTAAAGCTAACTTTAACTGGAAATAACTATAACACAATCAGGGTGTATACGGTAGGGAACATTGATTGATTCTGGTTGGCGTTTTTGACTGGTCGTATCATTGAGTGCACATGAATTCCTTCGATATCTAACCGATTAAAAGGATTCAAGGGGTCAAGGGGTCAAGGGGCCAAGTGATTCCCCCAAAAACCATCCCTCGTATCGGAACTTTCTCACTTGAACCCTCGAACCCTAGACCACTCGGACCCTCTCTTACAACAGGATTCAAGGGGTCAAGGGGCCTAGGGGTCAAGTGATTCCCCTAAAAACCATCCCTCGTATCGGAACTTCTTCACTTGAACCCTCGAACCCTCGGCCACTCGAACCCTCTCTTACAACAGGATTCAAGGATCCAAGGGGCCTAGGGGCCAAGTGGTTCTCCCCAAAAACCATCCCTCGTATCGGAACTTCCTCACTTGAACCCTCGAACCCTAGACCACTCGGACCCTCTCTTATGGACCCTTTCTTATTCTGTCTACCATCTGAAAAGCCGACTGCCCCTGAGTGTCAACATTACCTTGTTGACCGTGTAGTCCTCCGTATTGATATCGTCGTCCCTATCAGCTCGGCTGTAATCAAGAGAAAGGGCAAACCATCGCATAAAATTCCAACTCAGGCCGAGATTTCCCCGGAAGGTATTCCACTTCCTGTTGCTCTGGTCCTCCTTGTCCCATCTGAATCGAGCCCCTGCGTTTGCGGACAGGGATTCCAGGAGTTGGTAGTGCATCGTGACTCCCCCGCTCCGAAACCGGGTGAATCCTCTTCTTTCCGCATCCTGATAGGATTCACTCCAGCCCCCCTGCCCAATCAATTGAACATCACCCCGCTCAAAACGCCGGCTTAAAGAGACGCTGTAATCAAGCCCACTTTCATCAGGAGTTCGAGTATTTTTCTGGACAAAATAGCCCGCGCTGGCCGTCAAGGTCGTATTGGGAGAAAATGTATGGGTGATTCCGACATTCCCGTCATGGACATCATAATCCTCGGAATTCCCTTCAAAATCCCGTGTGGAATAAGTATAACTTACGAAACCGGTGCTATGTGGATTAAAGCGGTGCAGGTACTTGATTCCTGACTCATACCCATCATAGTCATCGCCAGGTTGAGAGGTGTCGTCCCGCCAGAAATCCGCCTTTATGTACCGGCCGGTCAATTCCAGGCCGTGCTTTTCATTGAACCAATACGTGAGGGTACTGAAGGCGTTCTGGCTCAGGCTGTCATCGATGGTGAGATCTTCATTCTCCAGGCGGGATTGCCCGTAACCGACTGAAAGGACGTTTTCGGGGCCGAAGGTGAATCGCAGGGTAACATTGCCGTTGTTTCGCCAGTAAGTATTCCGGGTATTCCTTACGCCCTGGATATCTTCCTGTTCTTCAATGGGCTCTTCCGATCTCGTATAAGAATCCGAAAAGACCAACTCCAGATTCGGTCCCAGTTCATGTCGGAGATTCAGCCGGCCGGAATGCCTGACGGTATCGTTCCGGCTGTACTTATTATAACGCACAAAGGAGGGGGAATAATGAAGTGCCAGTTCTGTCTTCTCTGAGCGCAGGGAGAGATCGAACCCCGGTGAAACCGACGTGATATAATCCGATCGTTCATTCGTGCTGTTCAGGTAAATATTGTCATTGTAAGTTTCGCTTACCGTGATGCTGGGAGTGAAATCGACCTGATTTCCACAAAAGGAGACCGGCGGCGCCAGTAAGCAGCCCAGTATTACCGGGAACCAAATGAAGAGAACCTTCCTGACCGATGAAACTCGATCCTTGCTCATCTTTCCCCCTCCTCTTTGCCTTACACTCCTATGTTTACCCCCCAGACCTTCCTCAGGGGACCACAATCGTATCACCCGGTTTTAAAATTACATTCTGTTCGATATTTTTTCCCGCAATGTATTCCTTGTAATTGAAATGAAGCTGGGTCTCCTTGCCCCCTTCTCTTCGAATAATCAGGACGTTTTTCTCATCCGCCCATTCCGCAAAACCACCCGCGTTGGAGAGGGCTTGCAAAACCGTCATGTCGGGCGCCAGACCGTAAGGTCCGGGTCTGACCACCTTCCCGATAGTATAGATGATTCGGCTTCTACTCTCTTTGACAATCACTGTAACTTCAGGTGCCGTGATATAGTTCTTTAGTTTCTCGGTGATGGTATCTTTCAACTCAGTAACGGTTTTTCCTTCCGCCATGATCTCACCGATCAAGGGAAATGTAATCCTGCCATCAGGCATCACTGTGATATCCCTGGTAAGCTCCGTTTCCTTCCACACGAAAATGTTCAGGAGATCGTTGGGGCCGATGAGGTAATGTGAGTCCCCGTCCTTGGGCTGGGACTGGGCGGCGGCTTGAATCAAAGGAAAGGTGGTGAGAAAGCAAAAAACGGCCAAAATAATCCCCAAAGAAAATCTCTTTTTGCTGTTCTTCCGGTGTTTCATCGGCTGCTGTTCTTCCGGTGTTTCATCGGCTGGTTCACCTCCTCATCGGGGATTTGATGTATCATTAAATGCAACGAATCAACTCCCCTGGGGTTTTTCTATACCCAGATTGATTACCTTGTACCACAATGCCTTATAACTGATTTTTAAAATTTTTGCAGCCTCAGTTTTGTTCCATCCCGTCATTCTCAATGCGTGAAGGATTGCCTTCCTCTCAATATACTCAGTAGCCTTTCGCTTGACTTCCTTTAGGGCCAAAGGCCCCTTTTCCGACTCATCTCCCGGGACCAGTGCCTCAGCCGGTTGTGCCGAGGAATCTCCACCCCCCGCGCCCACCTCACCGATGATATTCCTTTCCAGCCCTTCGGATATCGTCTTCGGGTCATCCCCTATGACCAACTTAAGGATCGTACTGGAGAGTTCCCTAACATTGCCGGGCCAAGAGTACCTCAAAAAGAGGTCCATCATTTTACTATCGATCCCGGATATGCCACCGAAACCCAATTCTTTCCTGTATTTCTCCAGAAAGTAATCCGCCAGCAGGGGAATGTCTTCTTTCCTTTCCCTCAAGGGAGGCAACTCGACCCGAATGATATTCAGTCGGTAATAGAGATCTTCCCTGAAAAGGCCCTTCTTGATATTGCGGGAAAGATCCTGATTTGTGGAGGAAATCACCCAGGTATTGACTCTGACATCCTGCGTTCCACCAAGTCGGGTAAATTCTCCACTCTGAAGGACCTGCAATAACTTGGCCTGTAACACCATCGGCATATCGCCGATCTCGTCCAGGAAAATCACCCCATCGGATGCAAGCTCGAATTTTCCGGGCTTGCGCCGTTCCGCCCCTGTGAAAGCCCCCTTCTCATAGCCAAACAGTTCGCTTTCCAGCAGGGCATGGGGCAAAGCAGCACAATTCACCTTCACGAAGGGGTTCTCTCTCCTGGAAGAGGCCCCATGAAGCAGCCGGGCAACCACTTCCTTTCCTGTACCGGTTTCTCCCAAAATAAGGACGCTCAGGGCCGTATCCGACACGACCCGGATCAGTTCGCGGATTTTCTGGATCGAGGGATGGTTCCCCAGCAACTGGTGTTCCATGATGTGGTAATTTTTTTCATATTATTCGACACTTGTCAATCGAGAATGAATATTGGCAGGAAAAACCTGGGCTGAAACGGTAGTTTCAGAGGTTAAAAAGGGGGGAACAAATATGCGAATCAATAAGCTACTATCGATTGAAGCCGATAGCTCGAGACCTTCGAAAAATGCCCCCTTTTGCCCAATCTTCCGCCTTCGCCAAGGCTACGGCGTGACCAGGCTGCGTCAGGCTCAAACCGGGGACCCACCCGTTGGGTGGGGAGTCCAAGTGAAGCGCGGACAAATTTTAATCCTCGAAATACTCGATGTATTCCTGTGGTTAAAATTTTCGCCTTCCTTGACCTTGAACAAAATTGAACGTTTTTCAAAGGTCTCAGCTCTAAGGCCGAGGGTTCAAGGGGAAATCATCTTTCCTTAAATCCCGATTTCTCACTCGACCTCTGGAATCCTTGCACCCTGACTTATCCAGGGTCCGAGGGGCCCCAGAAAAAAATACATATAAACCAGCTTAATTGGCCCTACAACAATCACTCGGCCACTTGAACCCTATTATAAAAACGATCGAACTAAAGTCTTCGCCTGAAGGCGCGGGTTTCTCCCATTCCCAAAATGGGACATTAAAAATCGGAGCATAGAAGGAATCCCCATGCACTCCTTCGTTCTCCCTGTCGCCTGCGGTCCTTCCCACTTCGATAATCCTGGAGATTCACGAGTTCACCTTGTTTTTGCCTTCGGTCCATACCACACCTGCGATCCGTTCCACTCCTCCTATCGGGAATCTTTCTTCGATCTTCTCCAGAGCGTCTTTCAGGGATATATCCCGCATAAGAAAAACGCCGGCGGTCCATCCCGGAACGCCTCCCGCCATTGTCAACAAGGTTGAACACTACCTGCTGCTCGCTCACGGTTTTAAATCCCTTCCCGCATCTCATAAACATTTAAAAAATCATTTACCTTAATTCTGTAAAGTTTAAATATATCCATCGCCTCTGCCTTTGGATGAATCATTTTGTGTATTGGAGGGGTATATTGAAATACCTCCCAATGCCTGCCACAGCAATGTTAGTCGCCCCACCCTCGCCTCGCCCTTCACCCGGTCGGAGTTGATGAAAAGAACTAACATGGGCCTCCCCTCATCTTCCAAAACAGGACCGGATTACCGTTGCTTTCATTTTTATTGAGCAACACCCGTGCCATCCTGTCCGGGATACGAAGAAAAGGTCTAGCCAAATATCTTTTGAATAATAAAATAGTTGCAGAAAAAAACAAGAGGTAAAACAGGGTATTCCGATTCCGCCGAGTTAGTGTGGAAATAATTGCCGCTTTTTTGTGAAATGATATCTCATGAAATAGTATTTTTTTTCATAAAAACAGACAGGGGCAAATCCGGGGTTAGATGTGAATTTTTAGAGGATTCAAGGGTTCAAGGGGCCGAGGGGTCAAGTGAAGGACTGACAAACATAAGGATTTCGACAACTGGATAGATTAGAGGGGACCAAATACATGACCAAGTCACTTACAAAACCTTTGCACCCTCGAACCCTTTCTTTTGTCAAGGCGTAAGGCCGAATTCATCGATCCGGTTCAAGAGAGTCTTGTAACTTACTTTCAATAATGCAGCCGCCTTTTTCCTGTTCCATTGCGTCTTTTTCAAGGCCTCAAGAATGGCCTTGCTCTCCGCTTCCGAGATGTATTCCTTGGTAATTTTCTTGAGGGAAAAATCCTCATCCTTGAATGCGTTCATCAACTTTTCGTCGTCCCATAGTTCCGGAAACACGCCACCGTCTGGATAAGGGACCTTGTCCTGATCGTCGGGTTCCTCCTGGGACACCTCAAGCTCCTGGAAGATGAACCTCCAATCCCTGAGGACAATAGCCCTTCGAACGACGTTTTCCAGCTCCCTTACGTTTCCGGGCCACCCGTAAGACCGGAGGTAATCTACTACCTCTGAAGGAACATCCAATAGTTCCTTCCTGAACTCGTAACAATACTTGTTCAGAAAATAGTGGGTCAGAATCGGGATATCCTCCCTCCGTTCCCTCAATAACGGGGCGTGGATCCGGGCCACGTCCAGGCGGTAAAACAGATCTTTTCTGAACTCACCCTCCCGCACCTTTTGTTCCAGATTTGAATTAGTAGCTGCCACGACTCTCGCATCAATGACCTTGTCCCTCGTATCACCCAACCGCGAAAAAACTTTTTCTTCTAAAACCTGCAACAGTTTTACCTGGAGGGGCAAGGAGAGATCTCCGATCTCGTCTATAAAAAGCGTCCCCCCATCAGCCAGCTCGAATCTTCCAGGTTTATCCTGGTGGGCCCCGGTGAAAGCCCCCTTTTGAAAACCAAAGATTTCACTCTCCAGGAGATCGTCCGGCAGGGCGCTACAGTTAATTTTGACCAAGGGACCGCTTCTTCGGAGGGAATAGCGATGGATGGATCTCGCGATCAATTCCTTTCCTGTACCGCTTTCCCCGGTGATTAGTACGGTAATGTCCTTATCCGCCACCCGGCGGATCTTTTTCCTGATTTCTGAAATCGCCCGGGATCCCCCCACGAGGATCGGAAACTCCATATCAGTACTCTCCCGGGCGATCTTTTCTTCCTCAAGCGCCTCTCGAAGAATCCCATGGATTGCATCTGGAGCGGGATTTACGGGCAGAATGTGGACACCCTCAAAAGCCATGTCTTCCGTACTACCCGGCAATTTTCCCTTCCCGCCAAGGACCAGTATCGGCATAAATACATTCAGGATCTTCAACTTGTGGATACATTCACCCAGCACCCGCCTACCAAGACTCGGGCCAAGAACGGCCGCGTCCGGACCCGCCACTTCAACTTCACTCACAGTAATGGAAGGCTCTCCTTCAAAAACAGACTCAAAACCTGCCGCCCTCAAAAGAGCCATGATCTTGTGGCGCACCAACAGGTCAGGCTCGATAAGCAGGATTTTGGTCTCGTTCATCATGGTCAAGCCTCGCTAGTGATTAAGCCCTTCACCCTTCCAGGGCCCTGGAAATCGTGTGGCTGAGTTCTTCGATTCCGCAAGGTTTTGTCAAATAGCCTTTGATCCGGCCCTTGATCTCATCCGTTATTCCGTCAGGGCCTGACTCCTCGTAGCCGGAAACGATAATGATCCGGGCGTTCTGATCCGTTTTCATGATCTCGTTGATGCAAGCCAGCCCGTCCATCTCAGGCATGCTCCTGTCCATAAGCACCAGGTCGGGCGCCACCTTCGGATAATTACGAACTGCCTCAAGGGGTTTCTCAAATGGGATCGTCTGGTAGCCCAGACTACGAGTCAGGTTGGACAAAGCTTCCAGGGTGGTGGGTTCGTCATCTACGATCAGGATCTTCTGGCCTTGGCCCATCTTTAATTGCTTCGGGGGTTTCTCTTCCTGCACATTTGATGGTTTAACGGGAGGGAGAGTGATAGTGAATTCAGTGCCTTCTCCCGGCTTGGAGGAAACGGAAATCGTGCCCTTGTGTTCTTCTATGATGCCATGGGTGGTGGACAATCCAAGGCCGGTTCCCTTCCCCACTTCCTTGAGCGTGAAAAAGGGATCAAACACCTTTTCAATGGTCTCCTGATCCATGCCATGGCCCGTATCCCTGACCCTGGCCACCACTCTGCCGTTGACCCGCTTGGCTTCCACCGCCAACACGCCCCCCCCGGGCATGGCATCCCTTGCATTGGTGAAAAGGTTCATAAAAACCTGGCTCAGGAGCGACTGGTTTCCCGCCACGAAAAGTCCTTTCTCCAGGTTCACCCTGATTTCGATATTCTTATCAAACACCTTTTTGATTATCTCACAGGTCTTGGAAATCACTTCTGAGAGGTCCACGTCCGTTATCTGGTATCCGTCCCCCCGTCTTGAAAAGTGAAGCAGGTTGTTTATGAGGTCTACGCCTTTTTCTACCGAGTCGTAGATGTTTTTTGCCAGTTCTTTGACTTCCTGGTTTTCTCCGTACAAGAGTTCCAGGTATTCAACATTTCCCGAGATGGCCTGGAGGATGTTCCTGAAATTATGGGCCGTTCCGCCTGCAAAGGCCCCGATGGATTCCATTTTTTGGGATACAAGGAGCTGCCTTTGGAGGGCCTTTTGTTCTTCCTCAGCCTTCCTCTTGTCCGTAACGTCATCGAAAATCGCAACAATTTCCCCGGAAGGCAGCCGGTAAACATCATATTCTCTCCAGCACATCTTTTCCCTATCCTGCTGGAAGGTCAAGGAATAATGCTCCGGCTTTCCGGTACGCCAAACGTTCCTGAACACTTCGAACAGTCCGCTTTCACGAAGCACAGGGAAGACTTCGGATACCTGCTTTCCCAGGACATCGACTTTTCTGACCTTCTCTATCCGTTCATTGGCTCGATTCAGATCCAGGATAAGGAAGTCCTTCCCTCCTTCGATAACCTTGAAAACCGCTACACCGCTCCTCATATTGTCAAATATGGCCTTGAACCGGGCTTCACTTTTTCTAAGCCGTCTCTCTGTCTCCTTGAGACTTCGTGTTCTCTCCTCAACAAGTTTCTCTGCATCAGCATAAAGCAAAGCGTTTTCAATGGCGACGGCTGCGGGTCCGCTCAAGGCTATCAACAAAGAAATATCCTCTTTCCTGAAACCGTATGGTTTTTTCAAAGAGTCTACATAGATTACCCCCCTGATACTGGAGCGGCTGATCAAAGGGACGCACATGACGCTCCGGATATTCATCAGGATCATGCTGCGGGACGGATCAGGAGTCTCACCATCCAGGGTATCCATAAAACTTACCGGTCTCCTTTCCCTGATCACTCGTTGCACGATGGTCCTGCTGAAAGTCCTTTCCAGGTCTTTTTCTCCTGTGACTGATTTTGCGATGACCTTGGATATCTTTCCGGTTTTGCTATCCACCAGAATGATGGCTCCTCTGTCGATCCGCTTGAGAAGCTCAAAGATCGCATGAAGCACTTTTTCAAGGATCGTATTGATATCCAGAGATTCCATCAAGGCGTTGGATACCTTGTATATAAGTTCCAGGTTCTTGGGAGAAGTAGCCGGACGGTTGAAAAGGCCGGTGTCATCCAGATCTTCAGCCACAAAATCATATTTCTCTCTGCTTATCGAGTCCTTGGAAAGAGCTTTCCCGATGGACAGAACCAGATTCCCCAGCCTTATCGGCACCCCTTCGCCGATCTCGCACTCCTTTCCAGGGACCATGGGTTTCGACCCGATAAAGGTGCCGTTCGTGCTCTCAAGGTCGATCCCGAAAAAATGCTCACCCCTCTTGATGATCTCCAAATGCTTCCGGGAGACCGATTTGTCAGACAAGAAGACATGGTTTTCCCTGGAGCGGCCTATAAGAACTCTATCTTCAGACAAGGCGTAAATCTTGCCCTTCTCGGAGCCGTTCATCAAGAAAATCTTCATCATGAAGTCAGCCCTCCGTGAATATAAAACTGCTTTCAGGAAACTCGCCCCAAAAGAGCTTCGATGTGCTGCTTGAGATCTGCTATTCGAACGGGTTTGGCCAGCACAAGATCGGCCCGCTTCTCAATGGCGGCTGCTTCGGGTTCCCGGCCATAGCCCGTAATGGCAATGACGGGCAAATCGGGGTTCTTTTCCTTCAAGGCCGTGACCACCCCAACACCGCTTACGTAAGGCATGACGATGTCCGTGATGACAAGATCATAGCCGCCGGCCTCAAGTTTTTTCAGGCCCTCCATCCCATCGGATGCGCTAATCACCTCATAACCGAGGTATTCAAGGTGTTTGATAAGCATCGCCAGGACATCGGGATCGTCCTCGATGATCAGAATGACCTTCTTTCCTTCCTTTCCCATGTATTTCTACCTTCCCCGGGATTTTATCCGATTAAAATTTTCTAAAAATGCAAGGTCTTTGTCCTGGGTATTCTTGGTCCCAACGGCCACCACGGTGATCTTTGCATCCGAATTTTTCTGGAAATAAAGCCTTCCGGAGTAAGCAAATTCTGTCTCGAGAATATTCATCTTCCCCCTCTTGCCAAAAACCTTTCGCTTCACGGGGACTGCGGAATCGTCCTCGTTTAGTTTGTGGATGATTTCCTCGGCCTTGATCTGGACTTCATCGGGGAGAGATACAAAACCTTCCAAGGCCCGTTCGGTGAAAGCGAGGTTCTTGTAAAGCACTCGGAATCTCTTGTCCGTTATATCCGATTTTTTTTTCCTTTTCTTGGGCTTCTGAGACTTTTCCTTGACATTGAGCAACTCTTCCCTGAGTTCCCGGACCTGGTTTTCCATCTCCTCCTTGCGCCGTTTTTGAGATTCCAGTCCGGCCTCCAACTTTTCCATTTCTTCAAGAAGACCGTCGATGTCCTTGGAAAGGCCCTCCTTGTCTTCCCTCAGCTTCTCAATCCGCTCCTGATAGGACTTCTCATGGGCCTTCACTTCGGAGAGATTGGATTCAGCTACCTTCAATTGCTCCGAGAGGTGCCGGACCATCTTCTCCTGTTCCGCCGCCTGCTTCTCCGCAACCAGCATTCCCTTACGGATGAAGGCGCGAAGGATCAGTGCCGCGGTCAATACGTAAAGAACCAGCACACCATTGGACAGCCAACTGTTATGCTTTATTCGGAGATCCACAGACAACACCAGTCCATCGTTGAGGATCCGGTAATTTTCTGCAGCAACCTCCGTATAATCAAGGGGCTTCCTGGAAAATAGAGTCAATCCGTCCGGCCCCTCCAGACTCGTACCCTCATCCTGGAACCCCCCTGGATAAAGGATATGACCATCCCGGGTTTTGACCAGGATACTCATCTGTATTCCCAGGGAATACATAAAATTATGGCGCAGGTAAGCTTCTATATTCCGGTTGACCTCTTCTCTGACACTGTACCGGCCTTCAAAAAGGGCCTCCTGGTTTTGAATGAGGATGCCGTTCAACTCGGCGGTTTCACGGCTTTTAAGCCATCCTTCCAGGCCCTGCAGGGTCAGAATATAGGCCAGGGGAGGCAGAAGGACGCAAAGAAAAAGAACTTTGAAAGGGAAACGCTTCATGGACCCGGCAATCCCCTCAAGAAGAGGCTCCTGATGCTTCCAGTTCTTTCAACAACCGCCGTGCCTTATCCGAACCCTCGAAATTCGGGTCAAGTTCAAGGGCTTTTTGCAGGTATTCTCTAGCCTCCCTTTCCTTTTCGCTCTTGTAATAGGCCATACCCAGGTGATAGTTAACCATCGCATTGTCCGGCTGGTACTGTAGGCTGTCCTTCAGTTCGGCAATCGCGTTGAGATAGCTGCCCTTCTTATAGTATACCCACCCAAGCGTATCCATCACATTCGGGTTCTTGGGCATCTTTTCCTTGGCCATTTGGGCATATTTGAGGGCCTCGTCAAGGTTACCACCCCTCTTGACAAGATTCCAAGCCAGGTTATTGGCGGCGGGGGCGAAATTTTCATTGATTTCAAGGGCTTTTCGATAATAGGCCTCAGCCTTGGCCCCCTCCCCCTTTTGGTCATAAATCGTCCCCAGGGTCATATATCCGGGGACGAAATCAGGCTTTTTTTTCAAAATAGTCTCGTATTGCTTTACTGCCTCATCCACATTTCCAGCCGCCATGTACAAACCGGCAAGGGCAATGTAAGGAGGCAGGAGAGATGGATCGAGTTCGACGGCTTTCTCGAAATGCCGCTTTGCGGATTCCAGGTCCTTTTTCCCCGCCATGATACGGCCTTGAAGATATTGAATGGAGGCCAGGAGTTTTGGTGTTCCCTTGACCTTTTCCGCATGACGACTGCAAAGCTCATAGGCCTCGTCCACTTTTTTGTCCCGAATATAGGCACCCACCAGCAAGTCCAAGGCCGTGATATTCTTGGGGTCCAGTTCCAGGGCCTTACGAAAACTTTCCATGGCCTTGGCGGGACGTTTGGTAAAGTTGTAAACGAGGCCAAGCTTGACGTACGCAGGGGCATAAGTCGGATTTACCTCCAGGGCCTTCCTGAAGGCTTTCTCTGCTCCAGTGGGGTTCTTTCCAATCATCTCCAGATTGCCCTGAAGAATGTATGCCTTGGGATTACGGGGAGATATCTTTAGTATGCTATCGATCTGCTCCCTCGCCAGATCCATCTCGTGGCCCCTGATATAGAAATCGGCCAAGATCATTCTAGCCCCAACCAGGCGGGGATTAAGTTCCACTGCTTTTACCAATGCCTTTTGGGCGAGATTCTTCTTGCCCTTGCCCAAAAGGGCCAGGGCCTTGTAATAATAGGCTCCGGCATGGCGGGGGGCGTCATGAATCACCGAATCAAATCTCTCAATCGCCTGGTCAAACTCCTTTCGGACCAAGTAGAGTCTTCCCTTCAGAAAATTAGCCCCGATATGCCCCTTGTCCTTTTCGAGAATCCGGTCAATCGTCTTTTCGGCCTCCGTCCATTTCTTGAACCTGAAATGAAGATCAGCCAGGCTCATGAGTATATTGACGTCGTCTTTCTTCAATGCCAGGGCACGATTCACGGCATCCAGGGCCTTTTCGTACGATCTCTGCCTGGCATAAAAGCCCGCCAGGGTCATGAGGGAGGTGACTTCTCCCTTGGGGGCGGACTCAACGGCCTTCTTGTAAGTCTTTTCGGCCTTTTTCCGCTCTCCTCTGCTCTCGTAAAACATGGCCAGGACATTCAGGCTCTGAGAATCAGAACCTGTTGTATTGATCATTTTCTTAAGCGTCTCTTCGGCCTTGTTCCACCGGCCCATGGAACCGTAAAGCCTGGATAGCTCGACATAAGCGACCCGTGAGGACGAATCCAACGAAAGGACCTTATGGTAGGCCTCCTCCGCTTTCTCCTTCTCTCCCTTCATCAGGTAAAGACGGGCTATCGAAAGACGCGCATGAAAACTCCTGGGATCGATCTCGATAACTTTTCCGAGTGTTTTCAATGCATTATCGATATCTTTTTCCTGGACCTGTATTCCGGCGAGCAATTTAAGGGCCTCGACATTGTCCGGGGATTTCTCCAGGATCTTGTCTACCTTCTTCTCCGCCTCATCCGGTTTTCTGGCGAGCAAATAGATCTGCCCCAGTTTGAGTTGGGCCTTCACATTTCCCGGGTTGGCCGAGACGGCCTGAGAAAATGCCTGGAAGGCCTGCCTACCTTGTTTCAGCCTCAAATAGACCTCTCCAAGCTCGTAATAGGCTGCATCGTGCTTGGGGTTCAATTGGACAACATTTTTGTACTCAATGACCGCCTTTTTCAACTCACCATCCCGGACATACTGCCTGGCCTTTTCAAGGTGTTTGGTTATTTTCTCTTCACTGCTCGCGCACCCTGAGGCTAAGGCCACTCCGGCGATCATCACAAGAATCCACAGGATCTTTCTTCGCCTGCTTCTGTTTTTCATTTTTCCCCCGTATATCGAATTCAAACCAAAATAAGATCCAAAATCAAAACTCACCTAATGAAGTAAAAAGTGAAGTCTCTTTTCTCCCAAAAAGCGGCGGCTTCAAGCGACTGAACTTGGCCTGCTGAATAAATCCAGCTCTCACTGCAGCCATACTGCTGTTTTCAAACAGCACTCATCGAGGCAAATCGGGGAAAAGCTTTGACTCGTGTCGAAGGGTATCCACTCGCAAGAGCCGCATTCATCCAATACCGAATCGACTCCTAATATATTTTTATCGTCAGAGAAACGCACAAAATAAAGTATAGCATGAAAAATTTGCAGGATTCAATTTTAGGCGCCGCGGGAAATTGCCAATCCGGAACGGACAAAACGAACCATTTATGGATGGCAGCCAAGCAATTTCGTATCATCTCCTATTCCACCCCCCCTTGAATTGAAACCATTTCCAGTCGGTGGGCTGGCAGATTCAAAAAGGGGACATGGAGCCCCACGAGTAAACCCGTGGTTATCCACCTTAGGCTTTGGGCGACATCACGCCGTAGCACAACAATTGTTTGCACATTCATCCACGGGCAAGCCCGTGGTCTTACGCGAAGGCGGATAAAAAAAGGCCTGTTCAATAAGGGATTCTTCCCTCTTGCAGGCCTTTTCCGTTTCTTTATGGAGGCGGCAACCGGATTCGAACCGGTGAATAACGGTTTTGCAGACCGCTGCCTTAGCCACTTGGCTATGCCGCCTTTCTTTTTGATAATGGAGCGGGAAACGGGACTCGAACCCGCGACAACCACGTTGGCAACGTGGGGCTCTACCAACTGAGCTATTCCCGCATAGATATACGGCATTCTATAAAATCTTTTCGGTTTGTCAATGAAAAACCGTGGTGAGGGAAACGTGATCATCCCCCTCAATCACCGTGGAAAAAGACCTCCCTGAACCGCAGGAAATATTCCCATCCCGACCACAAGGTCAAGCCCAAGGCCGCCCAAAGAAAAACCATGCCTATCAGATGAAAATCCACGTGAAAGTATTCGTAATGGAGACAAAGGCCTATCGTGGCCACTGATTGAAAAATGGTCTTGTATTTGCCCAGAGAACTTGCCTGGATCACGGTCCCTTCTTTTGCGGCGATACTTCGAAGACCGGTTACGGCCAGTTCCCTCCCCACAATCAACATCACCACCCACGCCGGAATACGATCCAAGGGGATGAGAAGGATCATGGTGGCCGAAACAAGGATCTTGTCGGCCAATGGGTCCAGAAATTTGCCCAAGGCCGTGACATTTCCATGTTTTCGGGCGAAATACCCATCTAAAAAGTCGGTCACGAAGGCAAGACCGAAGAAGAGGGCCGACAGGAAACTTCCCAATCTGCCCTGAAAATTCAGGCAGGCAGCCACCAAGGGGATACAGAAAAACCTGAAGAGAGTAAGGGTATTAGGCAGGTTCAGTAAAACATCCCGACTATCTTTCCTTCCGCCCATGGGATGCTATCTGGTCGGGATGCCTGACCGAAAACGCTCGTAGTAGGTCAGCACCCTTTTTACGTAGGTCATTGTTTCAGGATAGGGAGGGATTCCATTGAAGGCCTCCACCGTCTCCGGGCCGGCATTGTAAGCTGCCAGGGCCAACTTTTTATCCTGGTTAAATCGCTCCAACAGGAGCCTCAGGTAACGGGTCCCCCCGATGATATTCTCCCTGGGATCAAAGGGATTGGAAACCTTCATGGCATAGGCCGTCTCCGGCATAAGCTGCATCAATCCGCGGGCCCCCTTCTTCGAGACCGCCCTGCGGTCGAAATCGGACTCGGCCTTGATCACCGCCCGGATGAGATGGGGATCCACACGGAACCTCCTGGCGGCCTGAAGGATAATACGATCATAGTCCCTGACGTTGAGTTCGTCTCGTCTCGGGCGGCTTCGTATATAAAGCTTGTACCGGGGGTCAGATTTGATATTCGAGAAGTGCCAGACCCCGTTTTTGTCACAATAGCGGTAAATGTCCGCCGAAGCAATTGGAACGGCGACCCAAAGGATCAGGAAACAGACCAGCAGGGATTCTTTAGGCTTTGCTGCCCGCATGGTTATCCCATCTTCCTCCAATCGGCCAGGAATTTCTCAAGTCCTATATCCGTCAGGGGATGATTGATCAGTTGCTCCATAACCTTGAATGGAATCGTAGCAATATCCGCGCCAATCAAAGCCGCCTCCAGTACGTGGACAGGGTTCCTTACGCTGGCGACCAGGACCTCGGTCTCATAGCCGTAATTTTCATAGATGGTCATAATCTGCTCAACGAGACTCATTCCCCTCTGACTGATATCATCCAGCCTCCCGATAAAAGGGCTGATGTAAGAGGCGCCCGCCTTGGCGGCCATGAGGGCCTGGATAGGCGAGAAACATAAAGTCACATTGGTACGGATCCCATCTTCGGAAAGGGTCTTCACAGCCCTGAGCCCTTCTTTAATGAGAGGGATCTTTACCACGATATTCTCCGCCAAAGCTGCCAGATCCCTCGCCTCCCGAACCATTCCCTCGGCATCAGTGCTGACGACTTCAGCATTCACCGGACCGTCTACAATACTGCAAATCTCCTGGATGAGTTCCTTGAAGTCCCGGCCCTCTCTGGCGACAAGACTGGGATTCGTGGTCACACCGTCCAAAAGTCCCATTTCGTTGGCCTTCTTGATCTCCTCAATGTTGGCCGTATCGATAAAAAATTTCATGATTCCTCCCGTATCAATCGGCATCCCGATACTGCAATGTTAATGACCGTCTTGACATTTTACCTTTTTCAAAGATCTCTTCCACTTGACCTCTCAACCACTCATCCCTCTTACCTCTTGAACCCTTCCATTCAGCGGCAGGACCTCCTGCCCATCTTCCGCGAGACGGTCAAGCAATTCTCGGACAGTGATATTAAAAAAAGGATGGACCACCTCCGGAGCGATATCAGCCAAAGGGACGAGGACAAAACGCCTCAAGTGCATGAGGGGATGTGGGACCTCAAGTCCCTCCTCCCGGATAACCTGATCACCATACAACAAGATATCCAAATCAATGACGCGAGGGCCCCATTTCTCCACCCGCACACGACCCATTTCCCTTTCAATAGCCAATAACCTGGTGAGCAGTATCCGGGCCTCCACTTCCACGTCCAGGGCAACAGCCCCGTTTACGTACCAATCCTGCTCTATCACCCCAACAGGCCTGGTGTGGTACCAATCGGACACCCGGATGACGCGGCATCCCGGAAGCCTTTCGATCCTGTCCACGGCCACATGACAGTGCTTGAGGCTGTCTCCCAGGTTGGACCCTATTCCTATGTAAGCCGTGACCCGTTTCACCTCAGTGGGAAACCCGTGGCCGCTATGATGGAAGCCCATAATCCATGGTCAAAACTGAAGCCCCTTTATTCTTTCTATCGCCTCGGCCAAACGCGCCCGGGTCTGGGTGAGGGCGATCCGAAAATATCCTTCCCCTGGATCCCCGAACCCGTTCCCCGGGGTCACCACCACCCCCTTGTCCAGGAAACGGCTTGTCAACTCGGCCGAAGTCATTCCACCTGGGACCCGGACCCAGAGATAAAAGGTGGCTTTCGGGGCATCCACCTCGAAGCCGGCCTCACGCAGTCCCTGAACCATCATGTCACGCCGCCGGGAATAGATATCTCTCATCTCCTCAACGCAGGACTGATCCTGCTTCAAGGCGGCGATCCCTGCCAGTTGAACGGCTTGGAAGGCCCCGGAATCGATGTTGCTCTTGATCGCCCCCAGTCCCTCTATGGCCTCCCGGTTGCCCACGGCAAAACCGATCCTCCAGCCCGTCATATTGTAGGTCTTTGAAAGAGAGTGAAATTCGAGACCCACCTCTTTCGCCCCTTCTGTTTCCAGGAAGCTGGGAGGGCGGTACCCGTCGAAGGCCATTTCCGTATAGGCGGCGTCGTGACAGACAAGGATCCTGTTTTTCGCGGCAAAGTCAACCACCCTCTCGAAAAACGCCCCATCCGCCACCGCCGAGGTGGGATTGTTGGGGTAATTTATGAACATCAACCGGGCCTTCTCAGCCACGTCCCTCGGGATCGCATCAAGATCGGGCAGGAAGTCGTTCTCCCGCAGCAGGGGCATGAAATAAGACTCACCTCCTGCAAACAGCGTGGCGATATGGTAGACCGGATAGGCCGGCGAGGGCACCAGGGCGACATCCCCTGGATCGACGAAAGCAAGGGGCAAATGGGCAATGCCCTCCTTACTGCCGATCAGAATGACCACCTCACTGCCCGGGTCCAATTCCACCCCAAACCGGCTTTTGTACCAATCCGCCACGGTCTCCCTAAACGCCGCCATCCCGGAATAGCTGGGGTACCGATGATTGGCCGGATCCCTCACCGCCTCCAAAAGGGCCTCGATGATATGATCCGGAGTGGGCAGATCGGGATCCCCCACTCCCAGATCGATAATATCCACCCCCCTGGCCTGCACCTCCGCCTTCTTGCGGTCGATTTCCTTGAAAAGATAGGGGGGAAGTCGTTTGAGTCTCTGGGCTTTTTCAAACACCGTCATGTTTTCCTTTCCACCTTGTCAGGAATTAGTTTCCATCCATAAATGGCCTTTTTACGCAATCTCTTCGTCAAAATGAGGGTTTGTCGCTTCAAGCAGAGGCTGACATGTTCTCTTCACCACCTAGCGGAGACCCAGCACATCCTGCATATCATAGAGGCCCGGAGGCTGCCCTACGACCCACGCTGCCGCGCGCACGGCACCGCGGGCGAAGTTGTCACGGTTATGGGCCCGGTGAACGAGTTCCAGCCTCTCTCCGATTCCCCCGAACATCACCGTGTGCTCGCCGGTGATGTCCCCGGCCCGCCAACTCTGGATACCGATCTCCTCCTCGGATCTCTCCCCCGTGATTCCCTTTCTCTCGTAGACCGCCACCCTGTCCAGGTCACGTCCTACGGCCTCCGCCAGGATACGGGCCAGGGCCATGGCCGTTCCGCTTGGGGCATCCTTCTTGAATCGATGGTGGACTTCCAGGATCTCCATGTCATAGTCCTTCCCGAGGATCCTGGCCATCTCTCCAGCGATTCGGAACATCACATTGACCCCGACGCTCATGTTGGGGGCCATGACGCACCGGATGCCTTTTGCCTGCTCTCGAACTTCCGCGAGCATGTTCCCATCGAACCCCGTGGTGCCTATGACCATGGCCAACCCCTTTTTGAGAGCGAGTCTCAGGTGGTCCAGGGTCGCCTGGGGGGTCGTGAAGTCGATAAGGACATCCCCCCGGTCGATCACTTCTTCGAGGGATCCTGCCAGAGGTATTCCAAGGTTTCCGAGACCCGCGACGTGTCCCGCGTCCTGGCCGATCTCCGGATGATCCTGCCTTTCAAAGGCCGCGGCGAGTTCAACTTCCCCGCTCCGGCGGACCATGTGGAGGATACGGTTTCCCATCCTGCCCGCTGCACCTGCAATGATGGCTTTAACCATGGCTGCTCTCCTTCATATCTTGTCCCCGCGCCTTGTCCTACGCCAAGCTCTCAAATCAATCCATAATCTTTTAGTACCGACTTGAGCCTCTCAAGGTTTGCCGGAGCCATGGGAAAAAGTGGAAGCCTCATTTCCGCGTCGATCTTTCCCATGAGGGCAGCCGCAGTTTTAACAGGTATGGGATTGGTCTCGAAAAACATGGCCCGGCACAGGGGAAGAAGCCGATAATAAAGCTCCCTGGCTTTTTCCACCTCCCCGTCCAACCATGCCTGGACCATGTCGGCGTTCTCCCGCGGCACGATATTAGCGACCACGGAAATCACTCCTTTCCCCCCGATTGCGAGAACAGGCAGGGTCAGGTTGTCGTCCCCGGACAGGAGGGTGATATTGTCCCCCGCCAGTCGAACAATCTCCGCCATCTGGCCGAGGTTGCCGGAGGCCTCCTTGACGGCCACGACCTCGGGAAGTTCCGCGAGCCGGGCCACAGTCTCAGGAAGCATGTTGACACTGGTCCTTCCGGGCACATTGTAAAGGACCTGGGGGAGGGGAACGGCCTTGGCTATGGCCGCGTAATGCTGGAAAAGCCCCTCCTGGGTCGGTTTGTTATAGTAAGGCGTGACCTGAAGTGTCGCATCGGCCCCCGCCTTTTTGGCGTGTTCCGTCAATTCAATGGCCTCACGAGTGCTGTTTCCTCCTGTACCGGCAATAACGGGGATTCTCTTATTGACCGCGTCAACGGCGATATCGATTACATGGCAATGCTCCTCCACGCTCAGGGTCGCCGATTCCCCGGTAGTCCCGCAGGGAACAATCGCACTCGTTCCGTTCTCGATCTGAAATTCAATCAACTCCCGGTAGGCGTCCTCGTCCACCTTACCGTTTTTAAAGGGTGTCACTATCGCGACGATGGATCCTTGAAACATGTGTACCTCCAAAGTCAAGGAATGGTGTTGGAAAAAATAATAAACGGGTGGGGTTTACAGCTTACAGGGCTTCCCGGCAAAGCCGTCCCTTGTAGACAAGGGAGGTGTTTCCTTCGAGCCACACCTCCCTGAACCGGTCTCCCTCCTGGGTAAAGTGGACATGGAGTATTTCTCCGCCCCTTGTCCGCACCCTCACCGGGGAGCGAACCATGCCCCTCGAAGCGGCCACAAGGGCCGAAGCGATGGAACCTGTCCCGCAGGCAAGGGTTTCGTCCTCCACGCCCCTTTCATAGGTCCTGACCTCTATGGATCCCTGGTCCAACACCTTCATGAAATTTACGTTTGTCCCTCCGGGGGAAAAGGCGGAATGATGGCGTATGGCCCTTCCCTCCTCCACAACAGGATGGCCCGACAGGTCATCGACCTGGATGACCACATGGGGGACGCCGGTGTTGATGAAATCCCAGTGAATCCAAGTCGGTTCCGGGGAGAGGGCGATATTCCGCTCCAGGCCGCCGGGTGTCGGCATCAAGACCTTTACCACGCGCCCCTTGACCTCTGCGGAAACCGGACCCACCCGGGTCTCGAAGGTCATCCTGGATCCAGCGATCCCCTTTAAGTAGGCGAAACGGGCGACACAACGCCCCCCGTTGCCGCACATCTCCACCTCCCCTCCATCGGCGTTGAAAAAACGCCAGGCAAAATCATATTGCTCCGAGCCGACCACCGCGATGAGGCCGTCGGCCCCGACGGACTCCCTCCGGCGGCAAACGCGCGCCACCAAGGTCTCAAGCTCCCCGTCGCGGACCACCCCTTCGCGGTTGTCGAAGATGATGAAATCGTTACCGCTGCCGCTCATCTTCCAGAACTCGATCCAATCAGTGGATGTGGAATCTTGATTTTCCGGCATTGTATCTTAACTCCCCTGGGAAAATATCCCTTCCTAATCAAGCCGCGGGCTGTTCCAAAAAATCGGGGATCCTCTCTCCCTTTACGAGGTCTTCATAGGTTTCCCGTTCCCGGATGATCTCGAACTCTCCCTCCCGAACCATCACCTCCGGAACCCTGGGCCTCGAATTGTAATTGGATGCCATGGTGAACCCATAAGCCCCCGCACTCATCACCGCGAGAAGATCACCAGGCTCCGCCTCCTCGATCTCTCTGTCCTTTGCCAGGAAGTCACCTGATTCGCATATCGGGCCCACAATATCCACCTTTACCTTCTCCCGCCCTTTGATATTTACGTGCTGGATACCATGGTAGGATCCATAAAGGCTCGGCCTCACCAGGTCATTCATTGCTGCATCCACGATGACGAAGCGCTTCCGCTCTGTGGATTTCGTGTACAGGACCCTGGTAACCAGGATTCCCGCATTCCCCATGATCACCCGCCCCGGCTCCAAAATCAGGGTGAGGTGATCCATGTCCAACTCCTCCTTGAGGGCCGCCGCATACTCCTTTGGGTGGGGAGGGGCCTCTTTGTCGTAAGTGATCCCCAGGCCCCCGCCGAGGTCCAGGTAGGATATCCGAATACCCGCAGCCGTGAGCTTGTCAATTAGAACCTTCAGACGCTTGAGCGCATCTACAAAGGGACTGACCTGTGTGAGCTGGGATCCGATGTGACAGGAAACCCCTGCGACCCTGATATGGTCCAATCCGGCTGCCCGGGTATACTCTTCAAAAGAATGAAGGATATCAATCCCGAACTTGTTCTCCCTCAGACCCGTAGAGATGTAAGGATGGGTCAAGGGGTCTACGTCGGGATTCACCCGGATGGCGATGGGAGCCACCTTTCCCATCCTCCCTGCCACCTCATTGAGCAGTCTGATTTCCTGGGAAGATTCAGCGTTAAAAAGGAGTATCCCGGACTGCAGAGCATACTCCATGTCCTCGGCCCTCTTGCCCACACCGGAATAGACGATCTTGCCCGGCTCCACTCCTGCCTTCAAGGCCCTGTAAAGCTCACCGCCGGATACGATGTCCATGCCCGCCCCTTCCCGGACGAACAACCGTAGAATCGCCAGGTTGGAATTGGACTTCATGGAGAAGCAGATCAGATGCCTCATGCCTTCAAAGGCCTGATCAAAGGCCCTGAAATGTTGGATCAGGGTGGCATGGGAGTAAAGGTAAAAAGGAGTGCCCACCTCCTCAGCGATCCTGGAAACGGGGACCTCTTCGCAATAAAGCTCTTTGTCTCGATATAGGAAATGGTGCATGGCTCTTGATGTAGTATCCCTTAAATTCTACAATCCGATTGAAGAGAACGACCATTCCGGTCAAAAGTTGTTTAAGGGTTCAAGTAAAAGGTCTTGGAAACAATGGATTTCAAGGTCATACTGGTGGAAATTCAACCTTTCTGCAATTAAGATGATCGTAAGATCACGAAAAGACACTTGCCCCCTTGGCCTCTCGAACCCTTTGGAAAAACCCAAACTGATGTCTTCTCCTTGAAAGCAGACTTGGTCACAGAAAGATCCAGGCTCCTTGCGACTCTTACCCCGAACCTGTCTCAGGGATTTCAATCCGATTGGAGGGCGGGCCGATCACGCCCTCAGGACCGATCAGATAGACTTTGAAGAAATAGACCCTTTTCTCGATCGGAGCCGGGAACCGGAAATAAAAGGTTTGCCCCTTGATGGCCTCCTTTCCGAAGGTGCGGTATTCCTGAAAGGCGATCGGGCAATCCTTGCAAGGGAGATTGTCCTGAGGGTATACAGCAAAATACACCCTCCCCCCTTGGATGGAATCCCCTGCCCCTTCCCGTGCTCCGGGGCCCTCAATCCGACCCCTTAAATGAAAGGATCCTCCTATCCATTTACCCTGTAAGTCGGCCACCCTCAAGAAAAATTTTTCCTTGGGGATAAAAGGAGGACTCTTTTTCCCACAAGAAGAAAAGAAAAAAAAGGCTGCACAAAGGCCCACGATGCTGACAAACAGCGTCCTATTATTCAATGGACAACTCCTTCTTCGCCCGTTCAAGACTCTCTTTTACGGCCTCCGGGCCGGTCCCACCGGGCAGGTTCCGTTTTCTCACACAAGATTCCGGGTCGAGCCAATCGTATACGTCCCCATCGATTCTTCCGCTGAAACGCTTCATTTCCTCCAGGGTCAACTGGTTCAGTTCCTTTCCTTGCTCAATGGCGAAAAGGACCATTCTTCCAACGGACTCATGGGCCTGGCGAAAAGTCTCCCCCTTCAACACGAGGTAGTCCGCCAGGTCAGTGGCCGCCAGGTATCCTTCCGCCACAGCATCCCGCATCCTTTTCCGGTTGAAGGTCACGCCTCCAAGGAGCCTGGCAAGCACCTCCAGGCATTCCTCGATGGTGTCCACGGTGTCGAAAAGGGGTTCCTTGTCTTCCTGCATGTCCTTGTTGTAGGACATGGGTAGGCCTTTCATCACTGTCAGGAGTCCCATCAGGTGGCCGTAAACGCGCCCCGTCTTTCCCCGGATGAGTTCGAGGACATCCGGGTTCTTCTTCTGGGGCATGATGCTGCTCCCGGTACAGAAGGCATCCGGCAGGTTCACGAAATCGAATTCCCGGGTGGACCAGAGGATCAATTCCTCACTCAGGCGGCTGAGGTGCATCATCAACAAGGAGGCGGCAAAGAGATATTCCAGGATGAAATCCCTGTCGCTCACCGCATCCATACTGTTTTGGGAGATCTCGGAAAAACCAAGCTCCTCCGCCGCCATCTGCCGGTCCAGGGCGAAGGTGGTTCCGGCCAGGGCCGCGCTCCCCAGGGGGAGCACATCCGTGCCCTCAAGGGCATGAGAGAACCGTCTTAGGTCCCTTCGGAGCATCTCGTAATAAGCCAGGAGATGATGGGACACCAGCACGGGTTGCGCCCGCTGCATGTGTGTGTATCCGGGCAGTATCAGGTCGAGATTCCTCTCCGCTAGATCCACCAGGGCACCCTGAAGCCCCTTGATGAGGCGGACGGCCCTTTGGGCGGCCTCTCGCACGTAGAGCCTCATGTCCAACGCTACTTGGTCGTTCCGGGACCTGCCTGTGTGAATCTTCTCGCCCAAGGGGCCTACTCGCTCGATAAGGGATTTTTCCACCAGGGTGTGGATGTCTTCGTGGGACCCGTCTTCCTGGAGGTTCCCCTCTTCCAGTTCCTTCTTGATCGCGGCCAGGGCTTCAAGGATTTGTGAGGCCTCTTGTTCCGAGAAGACCTTCTGCTTGGCGAGCACTCTGCAATGGGCCATGCTGCCCAAGATGTCCTGGGCATAAAGACGCCTGTCGAAGCGAAGGGATGCGTTGAACCGGTCCACCATTTCGTCCGTATCTTCCTGAAATCGTCCTCCCCAGACCTTTTTCGTCATTCCTTTCTCCCTCGATGCCGGAGACCATCGTCTCCCCTGTGCTTCCCTCCCAAATCAGGCACCGTCATCTTCGACCCATGAGCCTCGCGATCCTCAACCTCAAGGCGTTCAACCGGATAAAACCTTCGGCATCCCTTTGGTTGAAGACCTCATCCTCTTCAAAGGTAGCCACTTCGGGGTCATAAAGGGACTTATCCGACTTTCTCCCCACCACGATACAGTTCCCCTTGTAAAGTTTCAAGCGGACCACTCCAGTCACGTCCCTCTGGGATTCGTCGATCAGGGCCTGGAGCATCCTCCTCTCAGGGCTGAACCAGTATCCGTAATAAATCATTTCAGCATAACGGGGAATCAAGCTGTCCCTGATGTGCATGACCTCCCGGTCGAGGGTGATAGACTCCATGGCCTGGTGGGCCACCCTCAACACCGTTCCACCCGGCGTCTCATAGACCCCCCTGGATTTCATGCCAACGTAACGGTTTTCCACCATGTCCAACCGGCCGATTCCGTTTCGGCCTCCAAGGTCGTTGAGGTGGGCCAGGAGCCGGGCCGGGCTCATGGGCTGGCCGTCCACCGCCACCGGATCCCCTCCCCGGAACTCGATCTCCGTGTAGGTGGGACGATCGGGCGCTTCTTCCGGTGAAACACTCAGGACGAACATGTCCTGGCTGGGTTCATTCCAGGGGTCCTCCAGGATGCCTCCTTCAAAACTGATGTGAAGAAGGTTACGGTCCGTAGAATAGGGTTTCTCCTTGGTCACGGGTACGGGGATACCGTGGGTCCGGGCGTATTGCACCAGGTCTTCCCTGCCTTTGAAATCCCAGATCTTCCATGGTGCGATGATCTTGAGATCCGGCGCAAGGGCCATGTAAGCCATTTCGAAACGGACCTGATCGTTTCCTTTTCCCGTGGCCCCGTGACTCACGGAGTCGGCCCCGAATTTCCGGGCCACCTCCACCTGCCGCATAGCGATCAGAGGACGCGCCAGGGAGGTCCCGAGCAGATACCCTGACTCATAGACGGCATTCGCCCTGAAAGCCGGCCAAACAAAGTCCCGGACAAACTCCTCCTTGAGGTCCTCGATTACAACATCTTCCGCCCCCGTGGCCATCGCCTTTTCCCTGAGGCCACTGGTCTCTTCGCCCTGACCCACATCAGCCGAATAGGCGATAACAGGGCATTGATAAACCTCCCTGAGCCATGACAAAATCACAGAGGTGTCCAAGCCCCCTGAATAAGCAAGCACGATTTTCTTGATTTCCTCACTCAATCTCTCTTCCTCCCAAATTCCGAAAAGCCGGCTTCTTCCCTCTCTCCCCTGACCGGTGGTCCATCAACCGGCGAACTTTCCTTTCCGGCCCAGCATCTCCCTCGGAGCCCTGCTCATAGCGACCCCAGGATTTCATCAAGGGCCCGGACCAGGAGGTCGATCTCCTCCCGGGTCACGATGAGGGGCGGAACGAAACGGAGCACGGTCTCCTGGGCGTTGTTGATCAGGAAACCCCTCTCTCTGCAAGCGTCCACGACAGGGGCACAAGGCACCTCCAATTCCATGCCCAAAATAAGACCAAGACCCCGGACCTCCCTCACCAGGGAGTGCCTTTCCCGGAGCCCCTCCAATCTTTCCTTGAAATAGTACCCGATCTCCCTGCAATGATCCACCCAGCCGTCTTCAATGAGGCTTTTCAGCACTGCCTTTGCCACCGCCGTCACCAAGGGAGTTCCCCCGAAGGTGGTGGCATGACTCCCCGGGCCGAAGGCTTCGCTCAAGGCCTCCACGCCCAGCATGGCCCCGATGGGAAGCCCGTTTCCCAGGGCCTTGGCCAGGGTCATGATGTCCGGGGTCACCCCGAAATGCTCATGGGCGAAAAGCCTTCCGGTCCGGCCCAGGCCGACCTGGACCTCATCGAATATGAGAAGCAGGTCATTGCCCCTACATAACTCCCGAACTCCCTTGAGGTAGTCGGGATCGGGACACACTACACCGCCTTCGCCCTGGATGGGTTCCAGCATCACGGCGCAAACGGAATCATCGATCGCCTTTTCCAGGGCCTCGAGATCGTTGAAAGGCACGTAACCGAAACCATTGAGGAGAGGATCGTAACCCACCTGAATCTTCGCCTGCCCCGTAGCGGAGAGGGTGGCCATGGTCCGGCCGTGAAAGGATCCTTCCATGGTCAGGATCCGGTGTCGTCCAGGGCCGAATTTCTCCCTTGAATACCGCCGGGCCAGCTTGATGGCCGCCTCGTTCGCCTCTGCGCCGCTGTTACAGAAAAAGACCCTGTCCGCAAAGGAGTGTTTGACCAAAAGCTCGGCCAGCTCCACCTGGGGTCCGGTATAGTAAAGGTTCGATACATGGATCAATTCCCTGGATTGGCGTTCCAGGACGTCGCTGACGAGCGGCGAACTGTGCCCCAGGGAACAGACTGCAATGCCTGCAACAAAATCAATGTACTCCTTGCCCTTTTCATCCCAGAGCCGGCACCCTTTTCCCCGCGTGAAAACCACCGGGGTCCTCTTGTAGGTGGGGAACAGGACCCGATCGGCCGTTTCCATGGTATCCCGAACCCTCACATGATTCTCATCCATTTTTCCCCTCGATTCGCTGTTTCGTTGTTCTCTTCCGACAATGAAGCCCCCCGCTCTTCTCTTAAATTAGGATTCCCGATCCCACGCCGGAACCTACCGAATCAACTGGGTTCCAATCCCTTTTTTCGTAAAAACCTCCAGCAGGATAGCATGCTCTTTCCGGCCGTCGATGATGTGGGCCTTTCTCACACCTCCCTTGAGGGCATCCAGGCAGCATCTCACCTTGGGAATCATTCCGCCCTGGATGGTTCCGTCCTCAATGTATCCTTCAACTTCCCGTCGGCGTATGGTGGAGATCAGGTTTCCCTTCTTGTCCAGGACCCCCTCCGTGTCCGTGAGGAGGATCAGCTTCCTCGCTTTGAGGGCAGCCGCGATCCTCCCCGCCACCAGGTCAGCATTGATATTGTAACTCTCCCCCTTTGTGCCGAAACCCACTGGGGCGATAACCGGGATAAACTGGCTCTCCAGAAGACTCTCAAGGATCCTGGTCTTCACGGCCACGATCTCCCCCACCATACCCATGTCAATGATCTCGGGCGGCTGATCATTTCCCTTCTTCCGGACATACTTCATCTTCTTGGCCGTTAGTAGCTTCCCGTCCTTCCCGGAAAGTCCGACCGATTGACCCCCGTTCAGGTTGATCAGTGACACGATCTCCTTATTGACCTTGCCTACAAGGACCATCTCCACCACGTCCATGGTCTGCTTGTCGGTCACCCGCATACCGTCCACGAATTCCGACTCGATGGACAGTCTCTTCAAAAGCCCTCCGATCTGGGGCCCGCCGCCGTGAACCACGACCGGATTAAACCCCACGTACTTCATGAGGATGACGTCCAGAACGAAGTTCTTCTTCAGCTCTTCATCCACCATGGCGTGGCCGCCGTACTTGATCACGATGGTGGCCTTGTTGAACCGCCGGATATATGGGAGGGCCTCGATGAGGACCCTGGCCCTGGAGGATTCGTTGTCCTCTTTTCTTGAATTTCCCATCGACAATCCCGTTCCGCCTTTCCGCCCCTCTGAGCGAGAAAGCGCTTATTGGGCAAACTGCTATCGGCTGAACCCGGTAATTTTAGGGGCCAAGGGGTCAAGTGAAATGCCCAGAGGCCGGCTTGGAAGGCTCCACCGACCACTTGAACCCTTGGATCCTTGAACCCTATTATAAAAAACGATCGAACTAAAGTCTTCGACTGAAGGCTACGGATTTTCTCCCATTCCCCGACCGGGACATTAAAGGATATAGCGACTCAAGTTCTCGTCCTCGAAGATATCCTTGAGCTTTTCCACCACGTAGTCCCGGTCGATCACAATGCGTTTCTCCGCCATATCCGGCGCGTCGAAGGAGATCTCGTCCAGGAGTTTCTCCATGACCGTGTGGAGACGTCTAGCCCCGATATTCTCCATCCGTTCATTGACCTTGCTGGCGATAGACGCGATCTCCTCAATGGCCTCATCCTCGAACACCAATTCCACACCTTCGGTTTCCAGGAGGGCCTTGTACTGGGTGATCAGGGCGTTACGGGGCTCCTTGAGAATCCGCACGAAATCCTTCTCGGTGAGGGAGTCCAGTTCGACACGGATAGGGAAGCGCCCCTGGAGCTCGGGGAGGAGATCCGAGGGTTTGCTCACGTTGAAGGCCCCGGCAGCTATAAAAAGGATGTGATCCGTCTTGATCATGCCGTACTTGGTGATGACCGTGGAGCCTTCCACGATGGGAAGGAGGTCCCGCTGCACGCCTTCCCTGGATACGTCGGGGCCGTACTTGGACTCGGAGCCCGCGACCTTGTCCAGTTCGTCCAGGAAGATGATGCCGTTTTGCTCCGTCATCCGGACGGCCTCCTGGATAACATGGTCCATGTCGATAAGCTTCTGAGATTCGTTCTGGAATAGGATCTCCATGGCTTCCGGGATCTTCACCCTCCTCTTCTTTTTACGGGAGGGGAAAATGTTGCCGAAGACCTCCTTGATGTTGAATTCCATCTCCTCAAGGCCGGCATTGGAAAAGATCTCCACCATGGGCGAACTCCTATCCTCGACCTCGAGTTCCACATAGCGCTCATCCAGTTTACCGCTTCTCAGCAATCTCCTCAGCTTCTCACGGGTGGAATTGCTTTCCTGCCGGTCTGTCCGAACGACCTCCAGCACCTTTTCCTTCTCACCCTCTTCCTCGACCCGTGGATCTTCCCTCCTTTTCGGGAGAAGGATGTCCAGCAGTCTCTCCTCGGCCAATTCCCGGGCCTTGGCCTTGACCTTTTCCTGTTCCTCCCTCTTAGCCATGTTGACGGCGAGTTCAGCAAGGTCCCTGATCATGGACTCCACGTCACGGCCCACGTATCCTACCTCGGTGAATTTCGTGGCCTCCACCTTCAAGAAGGGAGACTTGGCCAGTCTGGCGAGCCGCCGGGCGATTTCCGTCTTCCCCACTCCCGTGGGACCGATCATGATGATGTTCTTGGGGGCGATTTCATCCCGCAACTCCGGAGGGACCTGTTGGCGTCTCCACCGATTCCGCAAGGCGATGGCCACGGAACGCTTGGCGGAGTTCTGCCCCACGATGTACTTGTCCAGCTCCGAGACGATCTCCCTGGGCGTCAGGACCTGGTTGAATCCGTCCCGCTTGACGATGTTCATATCCATTATCACCCCTTCTCGCCGATTTCATGGATGACGATCTGATCGTTGGTGTATAGACAAATGGAGGCCGTGATCTTCATGGCCTCAAGGGCTATGGTATAAGCGTCCAGGTTGGAATGGCTGACGAGGGCCCGGGCCGCGGCAAGTGCGAAACCCGCCCCCGAACCGATGGCCGCAACGTTCTCATCGGGCTCGATGACATCCCCGGTTCCCGAGATGATAAAGGTGGATGCCTCGTCCATGGCGAGCAGAAGGGCCTCTAGCCTTTTGAGGATCTTGTCCGTTCTCCAGTCCTTGGCCAGCTCCACCGCGGAACGAGTAAGATTCCCGTTGAATTTCTCCAGTTTTCCTTCAAGGCGCTCGAAGAGATTGAAGGCATCTGCGGCGGCCCCGGCAAAACCGACCAGGATACGATCCTTGTACATAAAACGGACCTTTACCGCCTTGTGTTTCATGATGGTGTTATCGAGGGTCACCTGGCCGTCTCCGGCCATGACGGACCTTCCGTCCTTTCGAACGGCCAAGATAGTCGTCGCTCTGATATCCGTTCTCTTCATCCTGATCCTCTTTCCTCAGCCGCGCGGGTGGGCCTTGTCATAAACCGCCATGAGCCTGTCGAGGCTCACGTGGGTGTACTTCTGTGTAGCCGAAAGGTTTGCATGGCCCAAAAGCTCCTGGACCGATCTCAGGTCGGCCCCGCCATCCAGCAGATGGGTCGCAAAGGTATGTCTCAGGGCATGGGGGCTGATCTCGCTCATGAGGGCGCACTCCCGACCGTATTTCTTTACGATCGTTAAAATGCTCCGGGTCGAGAGGCGCATGCCGCGGTAATTCAAGAAAAGGGGGCCCTCATTCTTTCCTTTTCCCTGTTTTCTCCTCAACGAAGAGGTGGCCTCCAGGTAAGCCTCGACCGCCTGGAGAGCCTTCTTTCCAATGGGTACGATCCTTTCCCTATTGCCTTTCCCGATCACGCGGACCAAGCGCTGTTCGAAATCAATGCTGGAGACATCCATCCCCGCCAGTTCACTGACCCGCAACCCGCAGGAATATAACACCTCCAAGACGGCCAAGTCCCTTAAACCCAGAGGATGATCTCTTTCGGGCATCTCCAGCAGCCGGAACATCTCGTCCACTGGAAGGTGGGCGGGGATGCTCTTTTCCACCTTGGGGGTCGAGATCTCAGCGGCAGGATTGCTTTGAAGGACACCCTTCCTGGCGAGATAAGCCATGAAGGTGCGGACGGCCGAAAGCTTCCTGGCTATGGTGACCCTCTTGTAATTCCCGTAAAGGCCGCTCAAGTACTCGCGGAGGAGCGCAAAATCGACCCCATTCAGGCCATGTTTCGGGCCCCCTTCAGGACCCGCCCGCTCCTCCTTTTCCCTCAAGAATCGAAGGAACTGCAATAGATCACTCCTGTAAGCCCGAATGGTATGGGCGGAGTAACCTTTCTGGCTACTGAGGTACCCGATGAATTCTTCCACCAGCGCTTCCGCCGTCATTTGCCGGAGCTTCCTATCCTTTGGAAAAAATTAGTAATTTAACACATTTTCATTATTTGGCAACGAAAAAATCGTTGACTTTAAACAAATCTTGACTTTGTTTGATATGTTGATGTAACGTTGATAATTCTTTTATCTGAATTTTGCATAAACAATCTTGAACCCGTTAATGCCCCAATCTGGGAATGGGAGAAAATCTCTAGCCTTTAGACGAAGACTTTAGTTCGATCGTTTTTATAATAGGGTTCAAGGATCCAAGGGTTCAAGTGGCCGAGTGATTGGTGGAGCCTTCCAAGCCTGCCTCTGGGCATTTCACTTGACCCCTTGAACCCTCGACCCCTTGGCCCCTAAAACTATCGGCTTCAGCCGATAGTAGTTTACTTTTCGCCCTTTCTCCATTTGGGGGCGCCTTGAAGGGCTGAGAGGCCCTTCAAGAGGTTTTACACCCTTCTTGTTATTTACTCAATTCCCGATTGAGGAAAATCGGGGCGAAAACTCGGGTCATCCATACATACCCCCACCATCAACTCAAATAGGCCAAGGGGATAAAAAATCTGGAAAGGAACGGACCATGGAAAGGAAAAGTGAGCTATTGCGGAACGTCGGTTTCGTGGCCCATGTGGGCTCCGGCAAGACCTCACTGGCGGAAGCCATGCTCTTTAACGGAAAAGCCGTAACCCGGCTCGGCAAGGTGGACGAAGGCACTTCGAACCTGGACTTTGAACCCGAGGAAGTGAAAAGGAAAATCACCATCAGTACGGCCGTCCACCATTGCACCTGGAAAAAACATGTGATCAACCTGATCGACATGCCGGGGGACGACAACTTTCTCTCGGATACCAGGCTGTCACTCCAGGCCACCGATGGCCTGGTCGTGGTTCTGGACGCCACGGCGGGCGTGAAGATCGGGACGGAAAAGGTCTGGGGGTTCGCCGACGAGCAGGAACTGCCCCGGATCGTCTTCGTGAACAAGATGGACAGGGAGAGGGCGGATTTTTTCTCCGTGATCGATGGGATGAGCGAGACCTTTGATGCCAAGCTCACGCCCATATTTCTGCCTATTGGGGCCGAGGACGATTTCAAAGGGATTATCGACCTCATCAAGATGAAGGCTTACCTATACTCCAAGGACGGCAGCGGGGATTTCAAGGAAGCCGACATCCCCGGAGACATGTCGGACACGGTCGAGGAGTGGCGGGAGAAGATGATCGAGAACATCGTTGAGGCCAACGATGAACTCATGGAGAAATATCTCGAGGGTGAAGAACTATCCACCAAGGAAATCGAAGAGACCTTTTACCAGGGTTTCAAGAGCGGCATGCTGGTTCCGATCGCCTGCGGTTCGGCGATGTTGAACATAGGAGTGCCCCATCTCATGAATCTGGTCGTCCAGGGGCTCCCCTCACCGCTCGAGAGAAAACCTCCGGAAGGGAAAAAACCCGGAACGGATGAACAGATCACCGTGAAACCTGCCGTGGATGGTCCTTTTGCGGGAATCGTCTTCAAAACCATGGCGGATCCCTTCGCAGGCAAGTTGAGCCTGGTCAGGGTCTATTCGGGCACCCTACAGGCCGAGTCCACGGTTTACAACCCCAATAAGGACTTCAAAGAAAAATTCGGCCAGATCTTCCTCCTGGAGGGTAAGAAGCAGCAATCCGTTGAAAGCGCCATCCCCGGAGATATCATCGCCATCCCCAAGCTCAAGGAAACCCAGACCGGGCATACCCTCTGCCAGGAGACCGATCCCGTCATTTTTACACCCGCAGAACCCCTCCCGCCCGTAATCTCTTACGCCGTTGAAGCCAAGGTCAAGGGAAGCGAGGACAAGGTTTTCTCTTCCCTGAGCAAGCTGCTCGACGAAGACCCCACCCTGAAACTGGAAAGGGACCAGACGACCTCCGAGATCATCGTCTCCGGAACCGGGCAGATTCACCTGGAAGCCACGTGCGAAAAAGTCAACCGGAAATTCGGCGTGGAGGTCAACCTGAAACCCGTCAAGGTCCCTTACCTGGAAACCATCAAAAAGCCCGTCAAGCAGGTGATTTACAGGCACAAGAAGCAATCCGGCGGGCGGGGGCAATTCGCCGAGGTGCATTTCGACGTCACACCCCTCGAACGAGGTCAGGGTTTCGAGTTCGAAGAGGCCCTGGTCGGCATGAATGTCCCAAGGAACTTCGTCCCGGCCGTTGAAAAGGGGCTTCAGGAGGCGATCCAGGTGGGAGTCCTGGCAGGCTACCCCATCGTCGACCTCAAGGTACGGTTCTATGACGGAAAATCCCACGACGTGGATTCATCGGAAATGGCCTTCAAAATCGCGGCGAGCATGTGCCTGAAAAAGGCCCTCCAGGAGGCCAACCCGGTGCTTCTCGAACCCATCATGAAAATGGAAATCACGGTACCCGAAGAGGTCATGGGAGACGTGATGGGAGACCTGAATGGGAGGAGAGGCCGTGTCCTCGGAATGGAAAGCAAGGGCAAGTACCAGGTGATCATGGCCCAGGCCCCCATGGCCGAGGTCCTTACCTATGCGCTGGACCTGAACGCCATGACCGCCGGGAGGGGAACCTTCACCATGGAGCATTCCCACTACGAGGAGGTCCCCGCGCAACTGGCCGAAAAGGTGATCGCTGAGGCCAAGGCTGCGGAATAAGGAAATGGGCGCCAAATTCAGGGCCGGGATCCTGACCGTGAGCGACAAGGGCTCTCTCGGACTCAGGAAAGACGAAAGCGGACGAGTGGCCGAGGAGATCCTGACCTCGGAGGGATTTCCGGTATTAAAGCGGGAAATCGTTCCCGATGATCTTCAGGCCATTGCGGAAACGCTTTCATCCTGGGCGGATTCAGGGGAGATGGACCTGATCGTCACCTCAGGCGGAACCGGCCTGAGTCCCAGGGATGTCACTCCCCAGGCCACGGAACGAGTAATCGATTACCCCGTGCCGGGGATGGCGGAGGCCATGAGGGCGGAAAGCCTGAAGAAGACTCCTCATGCCATGATCTCCCGGGCCGTGGCGGGGGTAAGGGGAGCTTGCCTGATCATCAATCTCCCGGGAAGTCCGGCGGGCGTAAAGGAAAACCTGGCCGTCGTGCTTCCTGCCTTGAAACACGCCCTCTCGAAATTGGGGGGAGATCCTTCCGACTGCGCCGTACCCTGAAGAGTCCATCTCTCGGGCCATCGCTGGCAAGCACAGCCGTAGCAAGGCGAATCCAGGGTCACCTTCTCTTATCCGCCCCTGGTCTCCTCGGTCAACCATTTCAGATAATCCGGATTGCCCCTCACGATGGGAAGGGCAAGGATCTCCGGCACTTCATAGGAATGGATATTGCGGACGGTCTCCTCCAGGTCGTCGTAAAGGTCTTCTCTTGTCTTCAGCAGGCAGAGCCATTCCTCCGAGCTTTCAATGTTTCCCCGCCACCAGTACGTGCTCCTGACGGGGCCGATGATCTGCACACAGGCGGCAAGCCTCTCCTCCAGAAGACGCCCGGCGATCCGCTCAGCCTCCTCTCTCTTCTCAACCGTCACGAATACTTGCAGATACCCGCTCATGAAAGCCTCCCCGCCGACCTTCTGTTCTCTTTCACCCTCCACATCCTCCACACTTGATGCGGGTCATTGTCTCATCGAATCTCCTGGCCACCAAGTTCTCAAATTCCTTCCCGGAATACAGGCGGTTCTTCTGAAGGTACCACTTGATACTTTCCCAGTAGTCCAGAAGTTCCTGCTCATCCGTTATCCGATTCAAGATCTCTTCGATTTCCTCCAGTTTTTCCCGCCGCAGGTGATCCTTACGCAACTCAAACAGATCGTTCAAGCGGTGCCTCTGCTCATCGGAGAACCCAATCTCCAATGCCCGGTCCATCAGATCGTTGTACAGGCCGGTGATCTCCTCGAAATCTTCGATGAAGGACATCTTGATCTTGACCTGGTCGATCATGAGATCGGTGATCTCCTTCATCCGCTCCTCAAAGGCCTTTTCCAGTTGCTGTTCATAGTCTTCGGTATGGAAAGGAACCTTTCTGAGGGAACGAAGACTGTAGTGGTAGTAATTCTTCAACTGGTCAAGGTCCGTAACGGTCCTCATATAGGCGATCTTTTTGGAGATGTTGACCTTGTCGGAAAAATCCACCGAAAGGACCTTCCGAGACTTGTCCAGCCGGAGCAACATCCCGGTCCTTGCCTTGAAAAATTGGTTTAAGTAAGTATCACTCTTCCAAAGCTGCTCGGCGGATATTTTGTTCAAGGCGTCATTGACCGCCTCATAGCGCTTTTCAATCTGATCGCCAAGGGCCAAGAAATTGAGACAAACGGGCCTCCCTTCCCCTTGCTCAAAGGACCGAGCCCCCAGGATAGCGAGAAAAAGGAGCTTGATGATGTTCGCGTAGTTCAGATAGGTGCTGACATGTTCAAAACCGTATATCCGGACCTCGTCCCGCACCAGGCGGTGCAGGATATAATGACGGGCATCCTCGGGGAGGACCCGAAAGCTGTTGTAAATACGAAGGGCCTCGAAGAGTTCCTTTTCAAAGGAGGCATAGCCGATACCGTAATAGCTCCTTTTCTTGTAAATGTACTTGAGGGGAACCTTTACGAGTAGATCCGCCATCTCGGGGAACTCAACGTGCCGGATCCCCCGAAGTCTCAATATCCTTTCCAGGGCGTAGATCATCTTCCCGGACTCGACATACTGCTCTTCATCTTCTTTGCGCCACTCAAAGGACTCGAAATAATGGGCGGGAGAAACGCCGTCAGGGAGACCGTCTCTGCGATAGGCCTCCAGGGCGCAATAGATGTGACCCTTTGCCGCGTAAATCTCCCTCAGGTGGGCCTCCGGTGTGGTCTTACCCTCAAGGATCCTATGGCACAAGGTTCGATATTGAAAGATGCGCCTGGCCAAGTCCTCCAGGATCAGGTCCTCCCTCATGGAAGAGAACATGGTAAAGGAACTGACGAAAAACGCATCGAAGACATCCTTGTCTCCCCAGTCGAGGGCGTCCTGAATGGCAAAGAGGGAATACTCTCCCCGTATCATATGATGGAGAAGATCGTGGTTTTTCACCAGATAAATCAGGTAGTCTGCCGCCTCTTTTCCCATCCCGTATCGTTGCGGGATCTTTTCCCTTTCTAAAAAGAGGGCCCCGGCCTGGGCATGGTCCGCGGGATGGATTTGGTCCTGGTATTTTTCCCGTAACTCGGGAATCAAGCCGATGTCCCTAAACAGGAAAGACTTGAGCAGCGCATCGAAGAGGGGAGGAATTTCCCTGATCCGGCTTACGATCTTCTCAAGGGTCTCGATCTGGAATTCGTTCAGGCCGACGATTCCTGCGGCCAGGGGACCGAACTCCCTCTGGGCCAATTTATGCAGGCTTTCCGTGTCCTGGAAGCTTCCCCTGTCTTTACGAATGAGGGCCTGGAGTCTCCTCGTGCTGCCCAGGATGTGCCCTATCAAGGATGATTTAAGATAACCCTTTACTGGCAACCGGATATCCCTCAGCGCCATGAATTCAGGAAGCACGAAGTGGAGGATGGAAGGGGCATGCCGGAAGAGCAGGATCAAGTCAGAGTAGATATGGTCCGGCTGGAAAATCACTCCGGTGAAGTGTTCCTTCAGGGCCTCCCTCAACTTCCCGGCATCCTCGGCCCATTTCCTCTGCCTTTCCGGCAATCTGAACCCCTCGTCCTCCTGGGCCACAAGCCTTAGGTGACTCTGATAGAAACTTTCCAGTCTGGCGAAGAGGCGCTCCATCTGCTTGAGATCCTCGGTGGGGATCTCCGATATCTTCCGGCCGAGGGATCTATTGATCAAGCGATCTAGCTCATCGATGTTTTCATCCAGGTCGATGTAATCGACATCCAGGGCCTGGGTCTTCTGGTTGACCTTCAACTGGAAACCGGTCCCCACGATGAAAGCCGTATGATTTTCATAGAGTTGGTCGCTCAGGCGCTGAAGGGTGGGGAAATCGAGGTATTTGACCTTGACGGCGTGGGTTTCCTCCTCGACCCGCCGCAGATAATGGCCGATTTCTTCTGGTTCCACATTTCCCAATACATTGTTGAAGTTGACGATCTCGCTGCGGACCACGTTGGCGGTTATCCACAGAAGAAGAAAGACGAGCCGGCTGTTGATCTTTTCGAAGAGGTGAACCGTACCATGAAACTCCAGGTTCAGCAGCTTGCGGTAAAAAATGGAGAAACGGAGGGGATCCTCCTGGTAATACAACTCCTCGAATCGATCAATGATGGCAAGCAGATCGATGACACTCTCGATCTGTTTCAGTTTTTCAACATCGTAGTCGGCCAGGGCCTCCTTTTCCATCCGCCCCTTGCTGCGGAGCTCGGACCAGGTGTCAAGGAACTGGAAGAGGTTCATCATCTTGAGCAACTTTCGAATAACCTTGCTCCGGATCCCGCCTCCTGCGCTCATTTGCTCGTCCAACAGCCGATCCCAATCCATCTCCCGATTGGTGACAACCTTGACCATCGACTCGTACAGGTCGAATAGCTCCGCCAGTTCTTCCTGATTCAGGTCGGATTGTTTGGAAGCCGCGGTTTCCGCCATGCTCATGAGACGGCAAAAACGAAGCAGGTTCAGGGCCTGGAGGGGGGGCTGGCTTCTGGCAAGGTCGGATACAGCCTTCAAAGTCCTCTCGTTCATTTTCCCCGAAAGGATCCGGCCCATGGGGGTGTGGCCTACGACGATGAGGAAAAGCTCTCTCAATTCCCCAGGGGTGAATCCGAAAAGGGACAGCACTTCGAGGTGCTTCAGCAAGGGGGTCCTGGGTCCCTCTATGTTGTCCGGATTGAGATATCCCTTGATCCGCTGAAGGCGATTGACCTTGGACATCAACCGCAGCACATCGTTCAGGGCGGGGTACCGTTTTTTCTTGTTTTCCAGGGGTTCTTTCAACCTCTCAAAAAAAAGCCCCGGCAGGGAAGAATGATCCCCGCTCCTGATCCTTTTCAAGACCGTGAGGGTCCGGACGGCATAATCGAAGGTGTCCCGATAATCGGAAAGGAGGGCAAGGGGACAGCCGCTCAACTGGGATTCCCGCACCTCCTGGGTCAACTTGCTCAATGTGGTAGCCAGGGGCTTTTTCTGGCCCAGGTATATCAGCATGTAGCCGGGGGTATACCCCGTAACCGTAAAACGCCGGCTCCACTCCTCCCGGATGGAGTCCGGGAGGAGTGGTTTAAGGAAAATTTTATCGAAATAGTTAGACAGGACCTTCGCCCAGGTCTTGTCCTGGTCATAGGCGAAATCATCTTCTAGGTGAAGGTTCAGGTAGGGGAGATCATTGATTTCCTGGAATGATATCTCTTCAGGGCTCCGCCCTCCGAGAAGCTTGTCCCATATCTCTTTTTCCACGTAAGGGGGGTTCAGGAAACTCTGAAAATCATACACATTGACCTGAAGAGGGCCTTCTCCAGCCTGGTATTTCTTTTTCGTCTTGAAAAGGTGGGTGAAGAGCAGAAAGTTCTTCATTTCCTGCTCGGTCCGAAAGGCAACCTCAACAACCTGGTTCGTTTTCAGGGTGAAACGATTGGCGACGATGAAGATCTCTCCATCGGGCTTCAACAGACCGTATATCTTTCCCAGCATGTAGTAGGCATAGTCCTCCAGGCGCCTCTTGGTCAGGGTTCCCTCATAGCGGGGAATATACTTTTCCATAAAGAGCACCTGGTAGATATCCTTCGGCAGGATGACCAGGTCCAGGGAAGTTCGGGTGGATCTCAGTTTCTCAAAGGAGTCGAATACGATGAATTGGTGTTCTTTGAATCGGAGTGAGAGATCGTTCACTATGAGATCATCAGCGTGGGTCAGTATGCCTATCTTATGACTCTCCTTGAGATATTTCGTGCGATGAAATCGGATGATCTTGCTGATCTCATCCGTCTTGCTCTTGATGTTGCTGAGAGAAGAGGAAACCAGGTGAAGGGGGATCAGGTAATAGGGTTTTCCCTGCCGGGAGAACCTCTTCAATAGGCCGATACTCCGGTAGATCCGGTTGATTTCCCGGTAATGTTTGCGGATTTGAGTCGGATCCTGGAAATCGATGGACTGAATGAGATCTATCTCTTTGGGTCTCAACCTGTCATAGACCTCAAAAAACCCGAACCCGTAGGCATTCCCTCCAAAACGACTGGGAATCTGTGAAGGATGCTTGTGGGCGGCAATGGTCCCGGCAGGGATATCGGAAGGCTCGATCCCCAGGGCTTCGAATTCTTCGGCCTTTATGAAGTCGAAGGAATCCGCAACCCAAAAAGCTTCCTGTGGCAGCAAATCCTTGGTTGCCATAGCCGCTCAAGTCCTCTGATCTGAATCAGGTCCATCCGGGGGACCTTACCGGGAAGCCCTAGACCGTGTCTCCTTGGGGGGGTACAGGAAGGAAACCCGGGGACACCCCAAGAACATAAAAGATCATTGCTCACCGCCATAACGCTTCTTGACCTCGGCCCGGTCGATGGAACCATCCTTCAGGAGGGGAAGTTCCCTTACGAATTCCACGTAGGAAGGTTTCTTGTAACGGGCTATCCGCTCTCCGACGAAATCGATGAGTTCCTGAGCATCAAGTCGCTCCCCCTCCCTGAGCTGGCACACGGCCTTGATACCTTCCTTCCATTTTGGATCCGGGACCCCGAAAACAACGGTCTTTTCCACGGCGGGATGCTGCAGGATCACCTTCTCCACCTCGGCCGGGTAAACGTTCTCTCCTCCCGGCTTGATCAGTTCCTTCTCCGCGCTCCTCCCCGCATACCAGAGATACCCCTCGTCGTCGAAACGTCCCAGATCACCGGTGTGGTGCCACCCTTCCCGAAAGGTGTGGGTTGTCTCTTCGGGCAGTCCCCAATACCCCTTGAATACCATGGGGCCTTTTACCGTTATCTCGCCCACCTCGCCCCGGGCCACGGGACGATCATATTCATCCACCAGCCTGACATCGATCATGGGGAGCATCCGCCCGGCGGCCCCGGGCCTCTCGTCGTAAGGACCGAAAGAGACCAGGCAGGATGTCTCTGTTTGTCCGTACATGGAATAAAAGGTTCCTTCACTTGCTTTCTGGTACCTTTCTATGGTTTCGGGGGTTTCGATCCCCGTCACAGCCCGCAACGGGCTGATGTCAACTCCTTTCTTTTCCCCCTCGTCCAGGAGTGAGGAGAGGATCGGGGTAAAAACCATGGTGAAAGACGCCTCTTTCTCCCTGATGATATCGACGGCCCGGACCGCGTCGAATCCCTTCATTTGAACGTTCAGGGCTCCCGCGTGGAAGGCGGCGGTGGTCATGAACAATCCCCCCACGTGGAAAAAGGGCAAAAAATTAAGGTGGACATCCTTCGACGTCACATTCATCAGGTAGTCAAAATGCATATCGGCCCAAAGCAAATTGGCGTGGCTCAAGAGAGCGCCCCGCGGTTTTCCGGCAACCGCCGCCGTATGAATAATGACCAGCCCGTCTTCCGCGCCCACATCCGGTGGGGAAAAATCGCCGCTCTTTTCCATCAAACTGGAAAAAGGAGGATATTGTCCTCCTTCGGTGCGTTCCAGGCTGAAACAGGATTTCACAAAAGGCAAATTTTCACGGAGATCTCCGATGACCGCCTGGTTCTCGTCGTCAACGAATACCACGACAGGCTTGCAATTCTCGAGGTTATAACGGACCTCCTCCTTGGACAACCTCCAACTGATGGGAACCAGGATCGCCCCAAGAGCGGCCGTGGCCCCTAAAAGGAGAAAATACTCCAGGCTGTTCTTGGCCAGCACGCCCACCCTGTCCCCTTTTTTAACATCTTTTTCCCGGAGCCCGAGGGCCAAACGCTCGACCTGTTCCAGGTATTCTGAAAAGGTCAGGGAACGCTCATCCTCCACCCCGTACCAGGCTTCCTTGTCTCCGAAAGTCACCGCATTGCGTTTGATTAGATCATAAAAGGTAAAATCATAAATTCCCATTGGTTTACCCTCCAGAAATCATGGTGAGGAAAACAGGGACCGCCGCAACAAACGGGCACACCTCCCCGCCCCTTGCAAGTTTACTGGGAGACCTTTGTAAAACGCTCCCTTTTGCCCAATCTTCCGCCTTCGCTATGGCTACGGCGTGACAAGCCCGCCAGACAGCCGGCGGACAAGCGGCGTCAGGCTCAAATTTTAATACTCGAAATACTTCAATGTATTCCTGTGGTTAAAATTTTCGCCTTCCTTGACCTTGAACAAAATTAAACGTTTTTCAAAGATCTCGTCTTTCATGCTTCTCGAGATCCGGAAGCAATAGAATCGCCCCGGTGATATCTTCCATCGGGTGGAATTTTCCCCGGTGTTCGGCAGAAAATCCTGAGCAGGCTGTTGTAAAACTACTGCGTTTGCAAATGCTGCGTATATATTCGGCTCAAAATGCTCATTTACTAAATGCAAACTCCGCCATTCAGCCTCATTTCGCCTTGCCTCAGGTGCACCTGCTACGTTTTTCAACAACATGCTAAGGAATTTTGCGGTACTTGAGGGATCGTTGTGGGGATGAACGCTCCCCGGTGGATCAAGGGAATGCCCGCCTTCAATCTTGGAACAACGCTTGCAGTCCTTCGGGCAAAAAGGAATGCCGGCATCCACAGAGCCATGGGAAAAACCTGGGGAACCGGGGTCAGTTCTCCGCCGCCGACTCCCTCCGCAGCTCCTCCTCGAATTCGGCGAAAAAACGATCTTTCTCCTTCCAATCGGGCCCGAATCTCCGATTGAAATGTCCTCCCAGCTTCTCGAAGAGTTTTCTCCAAAGCTGATTTTTGCTGACTCCCGCGACCACTTCCTCAAGAAAAGGACGTAGTTCGGAGATCTTTTCCTTGGGGAGAAAGGAGATGGCCCCGAGTCTGATCGACTGTTTCAAGGCCTTGGGGGTCAAGGCGTGTGCCGTGAGCATGACTGTCGGGAAGCCTCGGGCCACGGAATCCTTCAGAAGCTCGAACCCGTTCACTCCCATGATATCGAGGACGACGGCGTCATAGGTATAACCCAGCAGGTATTGGAGGGCGGTCTCGTAGTTCGTCGCCTTGTGAAGGATGCACATATCAAGCTCTTCCTCCACAACCTCGAGCACGTCCGGTTCATCATCCACCACAAGGATCATCTTGTCTTGCAAAGGGCTCTGGTCGTTCATTCCGCTCTCAACCCCCTTTCGCTTAAGGTTGGCGGTTGCAGAAGGCGCGTCTTATTTGATTTATAACAAAATTTCCTTCCCCGGTCAAACCGGGCGAAAAGGGAAAAGGCAAGATCAAAGGGGGTTTTATGGAAAGGGTTCAGCGCACGGATTTGGGCTGGAGGGGGAGAGTGAAGGTGAAGGTGCTTCCCTGTTTTCCATCGCTGATGACCCTGATGCTCCCCCGGTGGGCTTCAACAGCCATCCGGCAGAACGTCAATCCCAGTCCCGTAGTGTAAAGACGGGTCCCCGTCTCCCTTTTCAGTTGATGATACTTGTCAAAGATGCTCTCCTGGTATTCCGGGGGAATCCCGGGGCCGTTGTCCTTCACGTAAAACTCGATTTTCGATTTATCCGGGAAGTGGAAACCCGCCTCAATGGTCTCACCGGCGGGGGAATACTGAATAGCATTGCTCAGAAGATTCTGTAATATCCGAAGGAGAATATCCCGGTCGGCCCATAGAAATTCTCTGGAATCGGATTCCGGGATATCCTCCTGCACGCGTAAGTCCTTGGACTTCGTGAGTCCAAAGACCCGGGCCACCGCCTCTTTAAATATGTCCCGTGGATCGATACGCTCGTAAACGAGCTGAAGTTTGCCTTCCTCAATCCGTGAGATGTCCAGAAGGTTGGAAACCATCCGGTAGAGGGTATCGCAGCCGGATTGAGCAGCGCGTACGAACTCCAAGTTCTCCCCGTTCAACGTATAGGATAAGATATCCAGGTTTGCCACGATCTCGGAAATGGGGCCTTTCAAATCATGGATCATCATATTATAGAGGTCTGTCTTGAGCCTTTCGAGCTTTCGCAACTCTCTGTTTTTCTGCTGGAGTATGCGTCCTTTCTTTTTGAGGGACTCGGCCAGGCGCTGGTTTTCAAGGGCTCCGATAACCTGTCCTGCAAGGCAGAGAAGACCTTCCTGTTCTGCGGCAGAGAATATATCGTCTCCCAGTTTATCCGTCACGCTGAGGACCCCGATCACTTTCTCATCCACGATGATGGGAACCAGTAGAAAGGCAGCACCCCGGTAACGGTCAAAACGTTTATGGAACCGGCGACTCCTGTGGATATCGTCCACCCGTAGAGGCTTCTTGTGCCGAACGACCCAGCTCGAAGGGCTCTCCTCTTCCAGGGACTGACGAACGCCGACCAGTTCCGGTTTGGTCGAGGCCGCCACTTCCAGATTTTTACGCCCCTTTATAAGCATGATGGAACCACTCTTGGCCTTCATGCAGCGGACGATCTCACGGAGAATCTTTTCAAGCTTATCGTTGAAGGCCAAACGACGATCCCGGGAAATGCCGTTTATCGCCATGAGGGCTTTCAATATTAAGGTGTCACGTTCCATGGCAATGTCCTTACACCATCAGCACTGTTTGAGTAATTCTCTCGCTTCCTCATGATCCCTGTCGATTTCAAGGATCTCAACAATGATCTTTTCAGCCAGGATGGGTTTTTTAAGGGATAGATAGAGCTTGGCCAGATACAACCGGATTTCAATGTTCCCCTTGTCCATCTGGACCGCATGAGTCAGGAAATTCAGGGCCTTTGTCTGGTGTCCCATCTTCATCAGGACCTTACCCAGTTTGAAAGGAAGATCCCAACGATTGGAATTCTCTTCCGTGAGAGATTCCAGGAGTTTTGCGGCGTATTCATCCATGCCTTTCTCGGCACAGAAATCAGCGATCTGCTCCTTGATCTCAGAGGTAGCGCCCGGAAGCGCCAGGACCCTGTCGAAGACCTCTGCGGCCTTTTTGAACAGCTTCTTTGCGGCAAGGACCTTCCCGAAGTTGATTCCACGATGCAGTTGGCGGGGGCTCACCTTCATCGCTTTTTCGAAATATTGAGCCGCCTTGTCGATATCACCCGCCTTCAGGTACAATTCACCGAGGTAATGAAAGGCAAAAACATCCAGGCAATTCATCTTGGCCGCCTTCAATAACCATTTCTCGGCCTCCTTGTACTCCCCCTTTTTAAAATAGAAGTATCCCAGTTCGCGGATGGGACGGGTCGAATTCGGATTAAGCTCCATGGCCTTGCGGGTTTCCCGGATGGCGCCTTCAAGGTCCCCCTTCTCCTCGTACTTGCGGGCTCTTTTCAGGTGAACCACCACTGGAGGAGGATTGTTGGCCTTTTCAATGACATCGGCCACCTTTCCTTCAAGGACTTTTATGGTGAGGGGTTTAAGGATGAAGGCATCGATCTCGGATTCCCCGATTTCCGCCACGTAGTCTTCGTAGGCCTGGGCGGAGATCATGATCACGGGGAGATCCCGCAATTCCCTGTCCTCCCGTATGACCCTCAAAACCTCCGCTCCCGTCATCACGGGCATAATGTAATCCATTAGAACCAGGTCCACTGATTCCTTTTGCAATACAGCTAATGCCTCTTTTCCGTTATTGGCGAAAAGAAATCGCTTTCCGTAACCCATCACTTTCATCATCGCGTGGATCGACTGGCACATGGGAACGGAATCATCTACGATGAGAACCGTCATGTTATGGATATCGATCATATGCCGACTCCGCTGGTACTCAAGATGCCATCCTGCTTCGATCAAGAAAATCATCAGATATAATTGAAATTTATATATCCTCGGGGTCCATAAATCAAGCCTCCGCTCCTCCCAATTCCGGTGTATGTCCGCCCTTTCTGCCAAGCGGATCCCGTAGCGGCTTTCAAAATCCGGTGAATAGATATATACTCGCTTTATACCCAGGGCTTGAAACACCCTCCATGGCTTACATTTCGGCAAAAGTGGGATAAGGGATTCTCTTTTTTTGAAAGGCGTCTGCCCGGGGTGGTCCTCTTTGCCCCGAATCAAGAATCTGCGATTAACAGGAGGGATATTTTCAATGAGACCCCTTGAAGGCGTTAAGGTCATTGAGCTTTCAGGACTTGCTCCCGCCCCCTTCTGCGGGATGATCCTTGCCGATTTCGGGGCCGACGTCACCGTCATAGGCCGACCCTCCCACAGAGAAGCCGAAATTCCCAACGCCATGTCAAGGAATCCATTTGAGCGGGGTAAGCGGCTCATCAAGCTGGACCTCAAAACGGATGCGGGCATAGAAATCCTGAAAAGGATGATCAGGCAGTCCGACGTGCTCCTCGAACCCTTTCGTCCCGGGGTCATGGAGGGCCTCGGGGTGGGCCCGGATGACGCCTTGGCCCTGAATCCTGGGCTCATCTATGCCAGGCTCACCGGGTGGGGGCAGGAAGGCCCTTACGCTCGGATGGCTGGACACGACATCAATTACATCGGTCTATCAGGGGCACTGTCCCTGTTCAGGCGGAAAGGGGAGAAACCTCTGCCTCCCTGCAATCTTCTCGGGGATTTCGCAGGAGGAGGGCTGCTCTGCGCCCTTGGGATCCTTTTGGCCCTGATCGAGAGGGGCCGGTCAGGAGAGGGGCAGATCATTGATTCGGCCATGCTGGATGGGACGACATACCTTTTGACCCTGTTCTACGGGCTTCTCGCCAACGGCCTTATGGGCCTTGAGATCGGGACCAACCTGCTGGACGGAGGCGCCCCCTTCTATCAGGTTTACGAGACGGCGGACGGAAAATTCATGGCGGTCGGAGCACTGGAAAAACATTTCTACGAAAAACTGCTCAAAGAGCTGGGTCTGGACCCGGCCACCCTTCCACCACAAAATGACCCGGCTTTCTGGCCCGAAACAAGGGATCTCTTCGAAAAATTATTCAAGGAGAAAACCCGAGAGGAATGGACGGCCGTCTTTGAAGGAAAAGACGCCTGTGTCACGCCTGTTCTGGAACTGGACGAAGTAAACCTGCATCCCCAAAACAAGGGACGTAGACTCCTGTCATATGCCAACGGGTATCTCCAGCCCTCTCCTGCACCGAAACTGTCGAGGACCCCCGGTGAAATCCGCGAGAGAAGAAATTCGGGGGATCCGCGGGAAATTCTGCTGGGTCTGGGATATCGTGATGAAACCATCAAGGATTTTTACTCCAGAGGGGTCATCCAATAGGCGATGAAAAAAGTCCTGCTCATCTATCCCTACTTTATCGACGATCGCATTCACGTAGAGGAAATCTCACCTCCTCCGATTGGACTTTACTCGGTGGCGGCCGTCTTGAAAGAAAAGGACTATGATGTGGAAATCCTGGACTGGCACGAGATGTCGGGCAGAACCGGTGAGATGAAAGAGATCTTGCGGGACAGGAAACCCGATGTCATCGGGGTTTCCCTGTTCCACGGAAACCGGTGGGGCGGCATTGAGGTCGCCCGTATCGCCAAGGCGATCGACCCGGGAATCACGATCGTATTCGGGGGTATCGGGGCGACCTTCTTATGGGAACATCTGCTGGCCAACTTCCGGGATATCGATTTCGTCGTCCTGGGAGAGGGTGAACACAGCTTTTTACGGCTCCTGCAATACCTGGAACGGGAAGGGAGTCCCGGTGCGCCGGATATCCCGGGCATCGCTTACAGGGATCATGGAATCCCCAACAAGACAAGCGATCCCGAACCCATCAAGGACCTGGATGCCCTTCCGATCCCCGCCAAGTACTATGCTTACCAGCATGTCTCTTCAAGTCGGGGCTGCGCTTGGGATTGTGCCTTTTGTGGATCCCCAAAATTCTGGGGAAGGAGAATCCGGTTCCGTTCCCCCCGGCACTTCGTCGAGGAGTTGAGCCTGCTTTACCAAAGGGGACATACTTTTTTCTACTTTTCAGACGACACCTTTACCCTGGACAGGGAAAGGGCGATCGGGATCTGCAAGTCGATCCTGGAACAGGGGCTGGACATCACCTGGTATGCCATATCCCGGGTCGACTGCGTGGATGAAGAAATTCTCTATTGGATGAGAAAGGCGGGATGCATTCAAATCAGCTACGGGATCGAAAGCGGCTCCGAGCGGATACGAAGGGTGCTGAACAAGCGGATCAATAGGAATGACATTTTAAGGGCCTTTCGCCTCACGAGGCGTTACGGTATCCTGCCCCGGGCCTATTTCATGTACGGCTCTCCGGGAGAGACGGACGAAACAATTGGAGAGACCATCACCTTGATTAATGAAATCAAGCCGCTGAGCACCATATTCTATGTCTTGGATCTCTTCCCTGGAACCCGGCTCTTCGAGAGCGTGAAAGAAAGGATGGGTCTTACGGATGAAATCTGGCTTAAAAAGATCGAGGGGATCCTTTACTTCGAGGTGGACCCTGCAATCTCGAGACAAAAAATCCTGGATTACGGGAAAAGGCTCCGGGAGGCATTTTACAATCATCTCCACCTTTTTGCAGATGCCGATGAAATGGATCTCGTCGACCGAAAGGATCTCTACCCCTTTCATGCCGACTTCTTATCCAGGCTGGCCATGACCTTCAGCCATGGCGATTACGCCAGGGTGCCATCCATCAAAGGAAGAGAGACGATAGCGCAGAACCTCTATGAAAGCTCCCTTAGATATCACCCAAACCAAAGGGCCTATCTGGGTCTTGCGATCATCAAGCAGAAAAGGAGAGCCTTCAGGGACTCTCTCGTCGTGCTCAACAAGGGGCTTCGTCTCTTTCCGGAAAGCAAATCCCTTCATGTATGTGCAGGCATCAGCCACATGAACCTGGGGGAATACGATCTCGCCCTTTCTCACTTCTCTCCATACAAGGGATCCCCCGAGGTTGAACCCTACCTCTCCCATTGTCGAAAAGCCTTGGCCCATGGGGTCCGATAAAAAAACCGTTTTGTTCCGGGGAAGCTTCTGAGGAGGCTCCCCCCGCCCATTTTACCTGCCCCATGGGAACCATGCCCCGGCAAAAAATCCGGGATTTACAACAGGCGCCCGTAGTCCCCTTCATCTCTTTCTCATTAACTTCTACGGCGGATCCACCGCACCTGTTTCCTTTTCCAACCGGGTTTTCCCGATTAGTGAGAGTATTACCTCCGGCATGCCCTTTCTTTCGACCACAACCGTGTAAAGCAGAATGAGAAACTGCACGCCACAAATTATGGATTCCAGATAAAAAAAGCTCCTTGGTGTTTTCACCACGATAAGGGCGGGTGTCAATAGAGCGGTACCTGCCAGGAGCACGTACCGGAAAAAGATCCTTGACTTTCCGGACCGCTGCCGGAAAAGAGCGGATATCTTCAGCAGGACGAACACGATTACGATATCCGCTCCACTCCAGAGGATACCCTGCACCTTGGAACTCAACAGGTAGAGACGGGTGTCAAAATGACCCGCAACCCACAGAAGAAGGGAACAAAGATTATACATGTTTTCCTTCCATAATTCTCTTCAACAGAAAATACGCCCGTATACCGTAAACAGCCACGACCCACTCGAAAAGGATCCAGAACACCCCGCAGATTCGAATATAGAAAAGCGAAATGCGTGTCACTCCCTTTGAATGAACAACCCCTTCTTTTGCCAAAGAGAGGAGACCGTACTCCAAGAGTCCGAAGAGGAGACCGAGAAAGACCACGAGGAGGGGGATAGCCCAAGCCGTCCACTTTCCCTTTTCCTCCTTCTCTTCACCGGTCTTCAAGGGGTGTTTTCCTTCTCCGGCATCCTCCCTAAGAACATGAAAGATACGTATTACATAGAGCATGATAAGGCCTTCCAGGGAGACCCAAACCGTGCAAAAGAGATCCCAAACCCCCCATCTATAAAGACCTCGCCGAAAGGCGGATTCAAGGCCTAAAAACCCTCGCAGAAAATTTTCTCCAAAGAGCATTAACCAGCAAAGGATGAAAAAAATTAACAGGAAAGAAAAGACGAGGCTTTTCTGAGAAACTTTTCTGTTTTTCAAATAAAGAAACCCCCACCGGACGTAAATCAGGATTACACCTTCGGCAAAGGTCCAAAACAAGGCCATCGTGTTAACAAATAATTTCATTCCCTCTCCATCACTGATTCCAAAGTCTTAGAGAAGGACCGCGAAGGCCCATTGTTCAGCAAAAGAATTACCTCTCCATCCCTAACAGGTTGTTGAAAAACATAGCGAGCGTTGCTGAGGCAAGATAAAATGAAGCTTAAGGGAGGAGTTTACATCCAATAAATGAGCATTTTAAGCCTCAATTTAACCCGAACATCAACAAGCGCAGTAGTTTTTCAACAACCTGTTGAAATGACCTATGGGAACATACAGCAAACCCAAAAAGATCACCATTGTTTTCTTGAGGGCCAAGCCTATTTGATAAGAAAAAACAATGGTTTCACGATATGAAACTATTTTGCGTTTCCCGTCATGCTGCAGAAAACATGACCGAAATTTCCGGTTGACTCTCTTCAAAACCTATTTCGTGTCCATCCATAAATAGGCAATTTTATTCAAGGTCAAGGAAGGCGAAGATTTTAACCACAGGAATACATTGAAGTATTTCGAGGATTAAAATCTGAGCCTGACGCAGAGATTGAAAAGGGCCATTTATGGATGGACACTATTTCCTTGTTCCAGATGTGTCTCCTTTGCAGGAACCGTATCTGAAAGCGAACCAACTTCCATCAACGGCCATTCTTGAGAGGGGGATAATACACCCTTTCCCCAAGCCATTGGCTGATACATTGAACCTGAGAGTACGAGAAGAAAAATCGCTCTTGCATGTTCATCGGCAGTCAGTGTCGCCCTTACGACGTGTCATACAAGCCCACAATATATTGATGGGTACACGTTCATGCAGGCTCTGTTTCCATCTAAATTTCGAGGGAAGACCTGCGAAAAGCCATAAAGCACAATGGATGGTTTCACAAAAAGACTTCCATAATCCTGGTTACACAGCGTTCTCAAGGCCCTGTCGAATTCCTATTCTCATCCCTCTCATTACACCATTTTCATGCTATTCCTCTTGCGTTCAATAAAGATCCACAAAGGGCAATTTTTCGCCATTTCCAAAGCCAAGAACAATAATTCCCAACCGATAAAATCAGATCGAAGTCATATTTTAATAAATAACCTGATGTTTGTTCTTGACTTTTTCAATCTAATTGCTTTATCTTTTAATATAAACAAAAAAGGGAGGTAGTCATTTATGAAAGCACTGAAAAAAGACCTTCAGGCCATGGTAAAGAATTTAAAAACCTTAACCTCTAAAGTCGAGAAGATGGTAAAAAATATCGATAAGCTCGACAAAGGTACGGCCGCCAAAGCACCGGCGAAAAGGGGCCGTCCGGCAGCTGCAAAGAAGGTAAAAAAGGCCGCCCCGGCAAGAGGAAGGAAGAAAGAGTCTACGGCCATGGACACGGTTTACAGCATCGTGGCCAAAAGCAGGAAAGGGGTCAATACGGCCACCATCAAAGAGAAGACAGGATTTAACGATAAGAAGATCTGGAACGCCATTAACAGGCTGAAGACCCAGGGCAAGATCAAAAGCGCACGCAAAGGCGTCTACATAAAAATCTAAGTGAGGCCCTGGGAGCACTTTTCACACCGGAAATTCCTTTTTCCGATATCGAACTTTCAACAAGAGAGAACCCAGTACAACAGGGCACTGGATTCTCTCTTGTTAACCTTCCTCGCTGCTATTCACTGAAAAAGAAGCGGACCATTGATTTCGGGAATCGGGGAAGGATGGGGCGCACCTGAAAAAAAGGCTCGGGTGAAGTTCACCCGAGCCCTGTTTCATCATGGTGGTGCGCCCAGCAGGATTCGAACCTGCGACCTACGGATTCGTAGTCCGTCACTCTATCCAGCTGAGCTATGGGCGCAATGGTTTCTCACAGCCCCTTCATTTCAGAGAGCATGTAAAAAGAATCATATCAAACGTGGGTCTGTCAAGCAAGAAAAGTACGCTATCCCTTCGGTACCGTGGCATCCGCTGATAGAAAAATAAGGATCACTGATCCAGATGTCCCGGCGGGGATCCATCCCTTATCCGTCTGATAATCTCTGTTGTGGAATGGCCGGAGACAAAGGGTATGGAACGGACCTCACCTCCCGCCTTTATTACCAGGTCACCTCCTATTATTTTGTCCACCGGCCAATCCCCACCCTTTACCAGGACGTCCGGCATAAGGGAACGGATCACTTCCAAAGGAGTCTCCTCATCGAAAAGGGTGACGGCATCCACGAATTCAAGGGCCGAGAGGAGTTCAGCACGCTCCTCCTCCGGCATGACAGGCCTTCCGGGCCCCTTGATAGCGCGTACGGAACGGTCGCTGTTGACAGCTACGATCAGGTAGTCACCTAATTTCCGCGCCTCTGAAAGGTACCGGACATGACCCCGGTGCAAGAGGTCGAAACAACCGTTGGTGAATACTATTCTTTTCCCTCGGCCCTTGAGGTTCCCAATATCATCCCCAAGGGCCTTTATCGATTTTATCTTCCGCAGGTAAGATTCCATTTACCAGTTTTCAAAAAAGGGGTCGCGAGGGAAACATTCCCGATGAAGAAAAACGGGATGCCCCCCGGACAGGAAGACCATCATACCTTGACATATGCCTTTCGTGATCGGGGGCCGTCGAATTCACAAAAGAAGATCTTTTGCCAGGTTCCGAGTATCAACCGGCCTTCTTCCACGATAACGGAGACCGAACTGCCCATCATTGAAGCCTTGATATGGCTGTCCGCGTTCCCTTCCATGTGGCGGTATCCGGCATGGGGAGGCACCAGGTCGTTCAATCTGGTGAGAATGTCGACGCAGACCGCCGGGTCCGCCCCTTCATTAATGGTGATCCCCGCAGTGGTGTGGGGCACGTAAACCGTGCAAATTCCTTCAGTCACGGAGTTCCGATGAATAATGTCCTGCACGGAGGCGGTGATATCCACCATCTCGATCCTTGATCGTGTATTGATCCGGATGATCTCGGGCATATTGCTCAACCTCCCAGCACTTTTCAGCAAGCTGTTGGTGCTCATCAAAGTCTGGTTTTCTCTGGGCTCCCCTCCGGGCCATGATTCATAAAAGGCCCGGCCGTTTCCGAGGATCCGGGGGTCGATGAGTACAAAAAGCTCAAAGGAAAAGCAACGGCGACCCCTAAGGTAAAATGATCAAAGGCTCATCCCGGTCCTGCCCGGTTGTGATGTCCTTTTCACTGGAAAATTCATTGGAAAAGGCCTGAATGGGCTCAAGGGTCCTTTCGAGTATAAACATCAGAAAGGGATTCGTTTCCAAAAGTGACGATGCTTTCCCCATAGAAGCGGCCGCCACGAGGGATGTCCGGGCCAGTGACTCCTCCCCCATCTTGAAGAGGACATAGGCCTGCTCCTCGAGACGATACTTTAAAAGGTGACGTCTCTCTTCCGTAAAGTATTCGGCAATGGCCTTTTCCTTGAGCCTCCTGATGCGTTCCGCCGTTTGTTCTTCAGTGAGAAGAATCAGGCTTTTCTCGACTTCATCGATCTCCTTCAAAAGGGCCTTTGTTGTTTCCAAGTCCAGGAACCAGGAGGCCATAGTTTTATGGGAGAAAAGGGCTTCCATTCGAGTTGCAGTGAGCACATCATCGGCTATATTTTTCAGGAGGATATGATCGTAAATAGGGGCATGATCCAGAGGAGCGGCACTATCCAGGATCCGGGGTCTGAGAGCCAGGTAACGCTGCACGGACTCCGCAGGAGCGGAGCCATGGAAATCGTAAGCCTTTTCGAGAACGGCTGCGGCGTGGGAGAGGGAAGTTTCAATCACCGCATCGAAATTGCGCAAAAAGATCTCTCGGACTTCTCTAAACTGTTTCCCGCTGCATTCTCCATAAATAAAATCCGAGATCCCCTGCTCATCGCCCACCAAACCCATTCCAACGTGGTATCCGGCGGGTATCCGAGGCATGGCCACCAAGACGGATCGATTGCCTGCACCGTCCACCGCGCCAAGCCAGGCACGGGGCTCGGGCCGTCTTGCCTTTAAGGAAGAAAGCCCGGTGCCCTGCTTTTCTTCTTCGATATAGACCGTGATTCCCTTTTGTTTCAACTTGAATATCGTCTTTTTAAGGATCTTCTGAACGCTTTTCTGTGGAAAAGCTTTTTGGATTGAAGGAATCAATTCCACGGCCCTGGGAAAATCCAGAGGCATTCTCTCAAGGAAGGCCACGGCCATTGCCGGGCTCGTGATCCGCTCCTGTAAATCTTCAGGAGAAAGGCAGGAAAGATCCCCGATAAGCTGTTCCAAGCGGGCTTCTTCGCCGGCCGCCAGCGGAGGGAATTCCGGCCTCTTTTTCGACCTTTTCTTTTTCCTTTTCATCAATCCCGCCTCCCGGGCATTTAGACAGAAAAGATTTATAGCAGAGAGCATCATCAATATCAAACTAAAGATCCCCAGGCGGACCCGCCGGGGTCCCGGGATTTACTTGACTTGGGTGTCAGAGGATTTCTATAGTGTCTCTTGTCGAGAAAAAGGTCGAGACAGGGACCAAGCTGATATGAACCATTCCATTGAAAACAAAGATTTTCACGACTTGATGGATAGGCTCGGGTACCGGTTCAAAAATCCAAACCTGCTGGCGGAAGCCTTTCGCCATTCATCCTTTGTAAACGAAATCGGCGAGGAGGATGTCCGGGACAATGAACGTCTTGAATTCCTGGGCGATGCTGTCCTGGATCTCGCCATCAGTGATATCCTTATGGAGCTCTTCGACTCAGCAAGGGAAGGAGACCTGTCCAAGTACAGGGCATCTGTGGTCAATGAGAAAACCCTGTCCTTGGTGGCAAAAGAGCTCGGGCTGGGAGATTTTCTCCTCCTTGGGAAAGGTGAGGAATTGACAGGGGGCCGCAGGAAACCGAGTATTCTGGCGGATACCGTGGAGGCCCTTTTGGGTGCCGTATACCTGGACGGGGGCTTCGAGGCGAGTAAAGAAATCATAAGGCGGTTCTTTACTCCACATCTAGAAAAAATCGTCTCAAGAGAGGGATTGAATGATTTCAAAAGTCTCCTCCAGGAATACACCCAGGCCGCCTTCAAGACCCGGCCCCAATACGTGCTTGTCAAGGAAAGCGGCCCGGCCCACCGAAAGGTCTTCCGGGTGGCCCTTCGGCTGCAAGGAAAAACAATGGCCGAAGCGGAGGGAAGAAGCAAGAAAGAGGCGGAGCAGAAGGCGGCGAAGGAGGCGTTTCTTTGTCTAAAAAACGAGCGGGAACTCCTCTCATAGTTCCTATATTCATTCCTAACCAGGGATGCCCCCACCGATGCGTTTTCTGCCAGCAAGAGCGGATCACTGCCTGTTCACACGAACTCGTCTCTACCCGAAGAATCCGTGACATCGTCGAAACGGCCATGCATTCAAGCGGCTTCCGGACCCGGCGGCCCCGCGAGATCGCATTTTTCGGAGGCACCTTTTCGGGTCTGCCGGTTTCAGAAATAATCCGGCTCCTGGATGCCGTAAGACCCTACCTGGAAAGGGGAGAGTTTGATTCCATCCGGGTCTCCACCCGCCCCGACACATTGGATGAAGAGCGGCTCGAGATCTTGAGCCGTTTCGGAGTCTCGACAATCGAACTGGGCGCCCAGTCCATGGATGATGAAGTGCTGGAAAAAAGTCGAAGGGGGCACAGCGCGGAGGACACCGTAAGGGCCGTCGGACTCCTCAAAGAGCGGGGATTCAAAGTAGGGCTCCAATTGATGCCCGGTCTGCCGGGAGATTCGGAGGCACGTTTCCGCGACACTATTGAAAAAGTGCTCAAGCTGACGCCTCACATGGTCCGCCTTTATCCGGCGATCGTCATCAGGGGAACCCGGATGGCCCAAATGTTTCGGGAAGGGACTTACCGCCCCCTGAATCTCGAAGATGCAGTCAGGCTTTGCGCGGATAGTTGTATTCGGCTTGAAAGCCAGGGCATTCCTGTAATTCGGATCGGCCTCATGTCTTCCTCCTCTTTGCGTGCGGAAGGACAGATTCTGGCAGGACCTTGGCACGAAGCCTTCGGGCACTTAGTCCGTACCATGATCCATCAAAAAAACATCGGCCCCCTGCTCCCCGAATACGGGATTGCAGAAAAAATCCGGCTGAGGGTCCCCGCGAGGGAAATTTCCCTCGTCCGGGGGCATAGGAATCAAGGCTTGCACTGGATTAAGAAGAGAACCGGGGCAGGAGCGGTTGAAGTGATCCCTTACGGGATCCATGAGCCGGGGAGGATCAAGGTAGAAATCCTGGAATTCAAGGAAGGCCGTTTCAAGTCATGACCATTCCGGTTCGGAATGGATTTAGGGTTCCAACGGTTCAAGCGAAAACCATTTCACCTCAAATTCTTTTCTCTCACTCGACCTCAGGACCCCTTAAATCCTTGAACCTTATAAAAAACGATCGAACGGCACAGGTTTCTCTCATTCCCCGAATGGGGCAATAAAGGGGTTACAGGCAGAAGGGACATGAAAAAAAACGACAAAGAGAAGTTTTTGTCTGGATTTATCGCCATCGTCGGTCCCCCCAACGTTGGCAAATCGACCCTTCTGAACCGTCTCTTAGGGCGGAAGGTGGCGATTGTATCCCCCAAACCCCAGACCACACGAAACCGCGTACTGGGGGTGTACCATGAAAAAGGATGCCAAATGGTCTTCCTGGATACACCGGGAATTCACCGCACCAGGACCCCCCTCCACAAAAGCATGGTTGCCTCGGCCCAAGCGGCCCTTGTGGAGGTGGATCTCGTGACCATGATGATCGATATGACCCGCCCCGACGACCCCGAAGCCACCCGCATCCTCAGGGATCTCAAAAGGGTGGGAAACCCCGCCATCCTGGCGATCAATAAAATCGACCGCGGGAGTCCGGAACGACTTTTGCCCATCATGGAGACCTTCAGCCGCCTGCACGATTTCAAGGCCATCGTCCCTATCTCAGCCCTCAAGGGAGAAGGAATCCGGGAATTCCTGGCTGAACTCAGGGCCAGACTCACACCGGGGCCACCCTTCTTCCCCGAATCCATGACCACGGACCAGACGGAACCCTTTTTGGTCTCTGAATTCATTCGTGAAAAGGTCTACCTTTTTACCCGAAAGGAACTCCCATACTCAGCGGCCGTCACCGTGGAGGGGATTGAAGAGGCCAAAGGGAGGACCTTGATGCGTATCCATGCGAAAATACATGTGGAGTCCGAGTCCCAGAAGGCCATCTTGATCGGCAAAGGAGGAAATATGATCAAGGCCATCGGCCAATCGGCGAGAAAGGAGATTGAACGGGTCTTCGGGGTAAAAGTCTACCTGGATCTCATGGTCCGGGTAGAGAAAAACTGGAGCAAGGATCCTAAGGCCTTGAGAAAGTTAGGATATTAGCAACATCATAGGTGTCTGAAATAGAGTCATTTCACACCTCATGTCTAATAAAATCAGAGAGATACCCATATGTCGGTCCCTTTAAAATTCAAATTTTATGGAGGAGGACCCCTTAAAAAAAGCCAACCCGGGTAAGGTTGGCTTTTTTCTTTAGGAGGAAAGAGTCTTTTTCTGTTTCGGCTATTAATAGAGCAAGATGCTTGCCAAAAAGGTCAAATTAAAAACAATAATTGCAACCTATTGTTATCACTTTGTTTTTCTAGATACTTAAACTGAAACAATTTCCAAATAAAATTCGCCCGGTACAACATTTTGTACCGAAAAACAGGGAATGTCCCCACAGCTATTTGTAATAAGCTGAAATAATTAAACAATTTTCGGTACAAAATATTTTACCCCTCAATCACTATATTGTACTTCTTCATCTTGTGTTGAATGAGGCTCTTGGTGATTCCAAGCCGTTCGGCTGCGTGGGCCTGCACATTGTTGCTTTCCCTCAAGGCCCTCCGAATCAATTTCTCTTCGATTTCCTCCAGGGTCTTCTGGAGAGGGGCGCCGGGTGGTATGAATTTTTCGACGTCCAGCTCCGTTTCTCTCTTCGACAGTTCCGGAGGGAGGTCATCGATTCCTATGATCCCATCGCCGTTTAATACAACCGCCCGCTCGACAACATTTTCCAACTCCCTGACGTTTCCCGGCCAGTGGTAGCTATAGAGGGCCTTCCAGGCCTCAGGGCTCACCTCCACATTCTCCTTTCCCTCGTCCCGGCCGTATTTGTGGATAAAATGGTTGACCAGGAGGCGGATATCCTCCATGCGCTCCATGAGGGAAGGCACCTGGATATGGATGACGTTCAACCGAAAATACAGGTCCTCCCTGAAAAGACCCTGTGCCACATCCTCCTTTATGTTCCGGTTGGAGGCCGATAGAACCCGGACATCCACCTTGATGGTCTTCGTGCCTCCTACCCTTTCGAACTCCATCTCCTGGAGCACCCTCAGGAGTTTTACCTGGAGGGATGGAGGCATATCCCCGACTTCATCCAGGAAAAGGGTCCCGCCGTCCGCCAGTTCGAACCGGCCCTTTTTCATGGCCGACGCCCCGGTAAAAGCGCCCTTTTCATGTCCGAAGAGTTCACTTTCGAGAAGGGACTCGGTCAAGGCCCCGCAGTTGATGGAAATAAAGGGTTTGTCCCTGCGGGGGCTCTCGTAGTGGATAGCCTTGGCGATGAGTTCCTTTCCGGTCCCGGACGGACCCGTGATAAGCACCGAGGCCCTGGATTGAGCGACCTTGCCGATTAGATCATAGATCTCCAGCATGGGTTTGCTCTTTCCAATGATGTTGCCGTAACGATAACGGTCGAGAAGTGCCTGGCTGAGCCTGAGGTTTTCCTTTATGAGGCGGTGGTTTTCAAGGGCCTTTTTGACAGTAAGCTTGAGTTCTTCGTTCCGAAAGGGCTTGGTGATATAATCGTAGGCCTGCCGCCGCATGGCTTCGACGGCCATCTCGATGGTCCCGTAAGCCGTCATCATGATGACCGGCAGTTCGGGCTTGATCTTCTTGGCCTCTTCGAGGAGTTCCATGCCGCTCATCCCGGGCATCTTCATATCCGTGATAACGAGATCCAGGTCGGAATCACGGATCATACCAAGGGCTTCCTTGGCATTGTCCGTCGTCCTGATCTCGTAGCCTTCCGGTCCCAGCAGGGCCTCCAATACCACGAGGTAGTTTTTCTCGTCATCCACGATGAGGATGGTATCCATGGGATTTCGACTCCCCCCTCCCCCTTAAATTGATAAACTGCGCCCCAAGGGCCCGTTCCTTTCCTTCAGGACGGACTTATGGGTTGCGCGGCAAACGAACCAGGATCCTCGTCCCCTGGTTCACCCGGCTTTCAATGGAAATCCGCCCGTTGTGACCTTCCACGATCTTCTTCACGATGGAAAGTCCCAACCCACTTCCCCTTTCCTTGGTGGTGAAAAAGGGATTGAAAATTTTCCTCAGGTTTTCGGGACTGATCCCGCAGCCGGAATCTCTAATGGCCACCAGATAATTGCCGTTTCCTTCGCCGACATGGATGTCGATCCGCCCCCCGTCATCCATGGCCTGTATAGCATTGATGAGGAGGTTCTGAAAGGCCCGGTAGAGTTGGTCATGATCCGCCGACAGTTCCAAGGGTTGCTCCCCGATGTTATGGCTCACCGTGATCCCCCTTTTCTCCAGTTCCGGTTCAAGGAAGGAAAGGTTCTTCCGAAGGATCTCTCCCAGGTTGCACGGATGAAGATTGGGTTCCTGGGGTCGAGCGAAATCGAGGAATTCGGTAACGATCTGGTTGAGACGGGTGGATTCCTCCGTGATGACCTCTGAGAGCTTTTTCTGGGTCTCATCTGTATTGGGCATGCTCCCCAACAATTCCGCCGTGCTGCGTATAATGCCCAGAGGATTCTTGATTTCGTGGGAGACCCCGGCCACCATCTCACCCAGGGCAGCCAGGCGTTCCGCCTGGTGGAGTTGGGCCTCCAGTTCCCGCCTCTCCCGGGCCCGTTGCTCGATAACGGTCTCGGCCTTGTGTACAATTAATAAAAGGACCACGAAAATCAATCCCATGATGAGGATGGAAAGCCCGATGACCAGAAATTGGAACCGCACGATGGATTCATACTGGGGGGTCAGATCCTGGATGAGTTCGAAGACACCCCCGATGTGTCCTTTGTCCCCTGTGAATGGATCCACGTCCTGGAAAGGGATGTAAGTCCGCAACTTCCGCGTTCCACCCATCTCCAACCCCAGGCCCCAGAGTTCGAAACTGCTGGATATGAGCCGCGAGGAACTCTCCCCCTTCACTGCCTTCAGGTACCCGGCGGTTTTATTGCACTCTTTACCGATTAGTCCCCTATCCGTGCTGTAAGCGATGACCCCCTTTCCGATGTCATAGATGTTGACCAGGTCCACGTTGAAGCCGTGGATGGTGTTTCGGACCACCCGGTCCATCAGTTCGTACTGTTCCTCTTCCCTCAGACGGATCTGCCCGTATCTCCTGTAAACAGGGATTACGAAATTTTGAAAGACTTGGTGGTTGAGATTCTGGCCGACCAGAAGGGCGTAATTTTCATAACTCCTCAAGAGAATCTCCTTGGCCTGCTGGGAAATGACCATGGAAAAAGGAAAGCTGAAAATCACCAAAACGATGAAGCTCGCCCATGCGAAAAATTTGACCAGACGAAATTGTTTCCCTTCTGAAGGCGCTTTCTGCGAAGCAGGCACCATGAACGATTTCCTCAACAAAAAAATTCTCCCTTTGGCGGCTTTTCGGGAGAGCCGGGGAGGCCTTTAAAGATTTCCAATAGTTATAACACCTGAATCTGGCATAAACAATCTTGAATCTCCTAAAAAATTTATTAGTGGCCAGGCCCTTAGGACCTACGCCCTGGAGGGAAAGGTAAAAATTTTGACCGCCTCGTGAGGGATGCCAAGCGGTGGAGGCACCATACATTGAAAGGGCATGGGGATCTTTTCCTCGTTCCCGGTCTTACGGCCTGGAAGGATGGCTCAAGCAGGGGCCGATGACCCCTTTTCTGGAGTGACCGGCGGGATTATCAGTGGGGGAAGCCGCAGTTCACCCGCCGAAGGCCGTGACGGAGGCGGAAGATTCAGGCAAAGTCAGGCGTTTTGAAAAGGTCTCGTATTGACTTGCCCTGAATCTTCCGTGTAATCTCACGGGACGAAATTCGGCTCGGGTCTCCTCTTTTGACCCGGGCGATCAATCTCCAGGATTGTTTTGAAAAACACCCGTTGGGCCATCTTGAACGATCCCGTTCAGAAGGAAAGATAAAGGATGGTGACAAGAGACTATGAATTCCTCCCTGCAATGCTCTTTGCCGATGGGGAGGGCCGCATATATGATCACCCCCATTTACGGATGGTGGGGTTTTCCGGGGACACCCCCTGTCTCCCGGAAAGGGAGGACCTGGTTCTTCTACCTGAATTCAGCAAACTCTTCTTCCTCCCGAAATGCCCTCCCTTGGGGCTGAACCCCGACACGGGGAAAATCGAGGTTGTGCGGGAGACCGAGATAGAAGGTAAAAACGCACCTTGCTTTGCCGTCGCCGCCTTTCTGGAACCCGGAATGGTCCGCACACATCTCCCCGCCGCGGATTACCGGGCCAAGGATTACGTACTCCCCATGTGGGCCTATACCGCCGTAGGATTCAAGGATGATCGATACTGGGCCTCGGCCTTCAGGATCGAGTATAACCATCGCTGGGATCCCCGCCGTTATGACGACCTTGAGCTTGTCCCGGCCATCGAGTCTTTTCAAAATAAATACCCCGCAGGCCCCCTGACCCGGCATCTGATTGACTGCGCCACCCTGAATCACTGCTTTGCGGCCAAGAACCTCTTCATGAAACGATGGGAAGCCCCCCTCCCCGTCAGCCGCACCTGTAACGCAGAGTGTCTGGGTTGTCTTTCCCTTCAAGGTTATGGCTCCTGCGAGGCGTCCCACCACCGCATTTCCTTCCGCCCCTCCAGGGAAGAGATCGTGGATCTGGCCGTTCGCCACCTCGAGGAAGCCCCCGACGCCATCGTGAGCTTCGGTCAGGGATGTGAAGGGGAACCCCTTATGGAATACCGGCTCATCGCGGAAAGCATCCGCGAGATTCGGAGACGCACCGGGAAGGGCACCATCAACCTCAACACTAATGGATCCAGGCCCGAGCGGGTCCGGGAAATCGCCCGAAGCGGCCTGGACTCGATCCGGATCAGCCTGTGCAGCGCGAGGCCGGAGGTCTACCGGGCCTACACCCGGCCAAGGGGCTTCGATTTCGAGGATGTCCTCCAATCCATCTCCCTATCCCGGGAAATGGGCCTCTACACCATGGTCAATTACCTGGTCTTCCCGGGGATAAGCGACCAGGAAGAGGAACTTACCGCCCTCGAGAAACTGGTGGAAAGAACGGGGGTCCAATTCATCCACTTGAAAAACCTGTGCATAGACCCGGAACTTTATCTAAGAAGCATACCCAGAACGGATTCACCCGCCATGGGTATGAGGCAGCTGGCAGGAATTGTTAAGAAAAATTTACCGGAAGTCGAGTTGGGGTATTTCAATCGGGCCGTAAGGTGAGATGCTTATCGAGACCCTTGAAATAACCAGGCCGTGAGACCGGAAACGAGGGAAAGACCCCCATGCCCCTTCAGTGGATATTCAAAATACTTCAATGTATGGTGCCTCTACCGCTTTGTATCCTAAACGGAGCGGTTGAAATTTCCGTGTTCCATTCCTGGCCGGAGACTTGATCTTGAACAAAATTGAACGTTTTTCAAAGGCCTCATTGTTTCATAAGCCGATCGTCTTCCGATACCGCATACAGTTCTTGCCCTCGTTGTTGTGGTCCGCGAAGGTGAGTTTTTCAATGTTTCGGTAGGCCTTTTTTCGGGCATCCTCCAGAGTGGAATCGCCGGCGATCACATGGAGGACCCTTCCCCCGAAGGTCACCAGCCCCTTTTCGGGGTCTTCGTCGACCCCGGCGAAATAGACGGCGACTCCCTTTTCCAGATCCTCGAGACCCAGGATCTTGTGTCCCTTTCCATACCTGCCGGGGTAGCCCTTGTTCCATCCCCGGGAGGCCTTGGACCGACCCTCCATGGCGATCACGTCCACATAATATTGCTTGTTCCAGACCTGCCGCACGGTGTCCAGGGTGCCTTCCCAGACCGCCGTCCCGATTTCGAACAGATCCGTGCTGAGTTTCCGGGCCAGGACTTCCCACTCAGGGTCTCCATGCCTAACATTGATCTCGAATACCTCAAGATTGTCGTAAGGATCGAGGTTCAAGCCGAAGTAGACAACCCCTTTGTAGGCCCACCCCAGATCGTTGTAAATCGCGTTGACCGTCGGGTTGACGATCTCCTTAACGATTCGGTTGACCAGCCAGGGGCTGACCAGCTTATGGGGGCAATAGCAGCCGGTTCCCCCCGTGTTCAAATTCCCTCCGAATTTCGCTATGGATTCCGTGTCATCGGGATCAAAGGCCGGCTTGTAGTCCTGGGCGAACATCTTGAGGGGCATGACATGTTCCCCGTCCAGATAAGCGAAAAAGGAGATCTCGGTCCCGTACTTGCGCTCCTCGATGACCACCCGGTTCCCGGAATCCCCGAAGGCCCTCTCGACCATGATCCGCTCCACGGCCGCCTCGGCATCCGGGACGTCCTCACATACGATGGCCCCCTTGCCGGCGGCCAGCCCATTGGCCTTGACCACCACCTGGTACCCGATGTTGCGTACATAGGCCTTGGCCTCGGCCGGGTCATCAAAGACACGGTACTCGGGCTTGGGGACACCGATACGCGTGAGCAGATCATCGGTGAAGGCCCTATCAGCCTCCAGGCGTACATATTCCTTTTTTGGGCCTACGGTTCGAATCCCTTTCTCGTTCAGGACATCGATCAGGCCTTCACCCAGCGGATTTTCACTGCCAACATCCACGAGGTCGATCTTCTTCTCTTTGCAAAATTCAGCGACGGCCCCGAAATCCTCAAGCCTCACCACCTCGATTAGTTTCCTTTTTCCCTTGGGCGTATAAAGAACTCCAGGGTTACCCGGGACCAGGTAAACTTTGTCCACATGCTGACTGTCGGCATAGCTGTCCGCCAGGCAGTGGTCCCTTCCTCCTGAACCGTAAACCAATACTTTCATTATATTACCCCCGTAAAAATGAAACGGATTCCGGGGAGTATAGGAAAGTGGAAATGGGGTGTCAAGGATCGGCGAGGACTCTCTTCTCCACGGGCCCGGACGGTTGAAGTATCCGGGCCTGGGCGTTCCCTGGGTCCAGGGACCTTCTCCGATTATGGAGGATTCCGGGAAGCAGGTATTTTATATTGTCAAATGATCCAACTTGCGCTTTAATAATGGATACTTAAATGTGTTCCGGTTATTGTTTTCAAATTTTCCTCTTGTTTGCGGCTTTGCCCATCTCATCTGGTCCGGATTCTGATATTTTCATCTATCGGGGGATCCTTTTCCGGCCCGGGGAGGGGAAAACCAGCCTTTTCCCTCAAAGAGACATCTTTGCGGGTTGATGGGAAAATGCTCCTTGGACGGACACTGAGCCATTGGGGAAATTTCTTTTCTGCTGCTATTCCAGGGGCTCCAGGCACTCTAGGAGGAACCATGAATATGATGCTGCACAAAGCAAGGTTGTTTCCCTTGTTTTTCGCGCTGATTTCTTTTCTCTTCCTGTTTCCCGGGTGTTCGAAGGATGAACAGGCGCCTCCTCCCGAGCAGAGGCAGAAGGTCACGGGCCTGATCAAGAGACCGATTCAGAAACCTCCGGAAGAAAAAGGGACAGGCCGGAATGAAGACAAGTCCCTGGACTCAGGATCCAACTTCCAAGAGGAAGGGGACATCTCCCGTGACAAGCCCGCCGAACCGGTTGCTGAGGCGGGGCCCTCCAAGGATGGGGGATCGAAGCCCCCGGAACCTGAATCCGGAGAAGCCTTCCCTTCCGCTGGAGAAAATGCGGCAGGGTATTATGTGGTCAGGAAAGGTGATACACTCAAAGGGATAGCCGGCAGGAACGATGTTTACGGGGATCCCTTGAAATGGCCGGTCCTTTACCGATTCAACAGGGATCGACTCGCTTTTGTCGGTCCGGATGAAACAGCGCCGGAGAAGAAACTCCGGGAAGGACTTCGACTCAAAATCCCCCGCCGGGAAGAGGGCCGGAAAAGGACTGAGCGGCGGTGGATCATCAACGTCCTTTCCTCCAGGCGCGAAGCGGAAATAATTCCTTCCGCCCTCAGGCTCATCAGGGAAGGATATCCCGTCTATCTCACCCGTGCCGAGGTAAAGGGAGAGGAATGGATCAGGCTCCGGGTGGGGTTTTATCGGAGCAAAAAAGAAGCGCAGGCCGAAAGTAAAAAAATCAAGGCGATGTTGCAATTTGGGGATTTGTGGGTTACGAAGGTCAGCACGGCCGAACTTGAAGAATTCGCAGGATACCAGGAAAACGATCGGGAGAACTCCTTACAATGATGAAAGGCAGAAGGATCGTGGTGGGGGTCACCGGGGGAATCGCCGCTTACAAGGCTGCGGAATTGGTCCGCCTGCTGGTCAAGGCGGGGGCGGATACCCGGGTGGCCATGACGGCCCACGCAACCAGGTTCATCACCCCTCTTACCTTTGAGGCCCTATCGGGGCATCGGGTCGTCTGGGACATGTGGGGCCGTGAGACCAAACCCCTGGATCATATCCAATGGGGCCAGGAAGCGGACCTCGTGGTCATAGCCCCGGCCACGGCCGACTTTATCGCCAAGATGGCCCACGGCTTGGGAGACGATTTCCTCTCCTCCATGATCCTTGCCGCAACGGCCCGGATCCTGGTCTGCCCCTCCATGAATACCCGGATGTTCCAGAATCCCGTGGTTCAGGATAACCTGCTGTCCCTTCGGAACCGAGGATACCATGTCATGGCACCCGGAGAAGGAGAACTGGCCTGCGGGACCGAAGGGCCGGGGAGACTGCCCGAGCCCACCGAGATCCTGGAACAGATCGAGGCCTTGGTCCGGGGAAAAGATCTCGAAGGTCTCAGGGTCCTGGTAACGGCGGGCCCCACCCAGGAACCCATCGATCCGGTCCGTTATATCACCAACCGCTCCAGCGGAAAGATGGGTTATGCCGTTGCAAAGGTCGCCGCTCAAAGGGGGGCCGAGGTGACCCTGGTGAGCGGTCCCTGCGATTTGAAACCGCCGGTCGGCGTCCGGCTTCATCGGGTCCGGACCACTGAGGAAATGCGGCGGGCCGTCTTGAAGGAGAGGCCGGGGGTCGACGTAATCATAAAGGCGGCTGCTGTTCTCGATTACAAGCCCAGGGAGATGTCCAGACAGAAGATAAAAAAGGAGAACGGGACCCCATCCCTCGATCTGGTATGCACCCCGGATATCCTGGCGGAACTGGGAAAAACAAAGGACACTCCCCCGTGTATTCTCGTGGGCTTTGCGGCCGAGACGGAAGATCTCCTGGCCCATGCCTCCCGGAAATTGAACCAAAAAAACCTCGACCTCATCGTGGCCAATGACGTAACCAGAAAGGACGCCGGGTTCGACGCGGATACCAACCAGGTCAAGATTCTTTATCGGGACGGACACACGGAAGATCTGCCCCTGATGAACAAAGAGGATGTAGCTGATCATATCCTGGACAGCGTGAAGATGTTATGGAAGAAGGAAGCCTGACCCCCCGGGAAGAACTCAGGGAAATCGTGACCCAGTTGAAAAACCTGCTGACCTTTGACCATGACCTGGGACTCGATGCCCCGCCCCTCTCCGAGGCCTCACTGTCCTACCTGGAAAAGGGGCCCTCCATGGCAGGATCCCTTGAAACCCTCAAGGAAGCCGTCATGGATTGCAGGCGTTGCAGGCTTTCCCAAAGCAGGACCCAGCCCGTGTTCGGCGAGGGAGACCCCCGGGCGCAACTGGTGTTCGTGGGGGAAGCCCCGGGAAAGGACGAAGATCTGAGCGGACGGCCCTTTGTCGGGGAGGCCGGGAGACTGCTTACGAGGATCATAGAAAAAGGGATGAACCTGAAGAGAGAAGAAGTCTATATCTGCAACGTGGTCAAGTGCCGCCCCCCTGGAAACCGGGATCCCCAGAGAGATGAAATCGAGACCTGTCTGCCCTTCCTGGAAAAACAGATCCGCCTGATCCGGCCGAAGGTGATTTGCACTTTGGGTCGAATCGCGGCCAAGAGCCTGCTGGGGAGGGAGTTCCGGATCAAAGCCGAAAGGGGGAAATGGCAATCCTTTATGGGGATTCCACTCATGCCCACCTTTCACCCCTCCTATATCCTGAGAAAACCGGAAATGGAAAAAACCTTGAAAGGCATGGTATGGTCGGACATCCAGGCGGTGATGAAACGGCTGGGATTGGAGGTCAGGAAGAATGCGCAATAGGCGTTACGGCTTTATTATGCTCTCCGGGATGATCCTTCTCGCAGGCCTTGCCCTGTTGTGGGGCTTCACGACCCAACCTGCCCGCTGCGGGGAACGGGAGGCCCTGATTCTTGATCTTGAGGGTCCCATCAGTCCAGCCAGCGCCTCTTTTCTCACCAGGGGCCTGAGCGAGGCCGAGGAAAGGGATGCCGCTCTTGTTGTCGTGCGGCTGGATACTCCGGGGGGGTTGGGTTCATCCATGCGGACCATGGTGAAGGCTATCCTGAATTCTCCTGTCCCGGTGGTCGTCTATGTCGCCCCGAGGGGGGCGGGGGCAGCCTCGGCCGGCGTGCTGGTGACCATCTCCGCCCACGTGGCCGCCATGGCGCCGGGGACCAACATAGGCGCGGCCCACCCTGTAAGCGCCGGAGGCAAGGACATTGAAAAGACCATGTCCGAGAAGGTGGTCAACGACATGGCCTCTTATGCCAGGGGCATCGCGAAAGACAAGGGCAGGAATTCGGAGTGGGTCGAGAAGGCCATCAGGGAAAGTGTTTCCATCACCGCAGACGAGGCCGTAAAAAAGGGTGTGGTGGATCTAGTGGCGGAGAACCTGGATGAACTCTTACGGCTGATCGACGGTCGGGAGGTGCTCGTCAAAGGGCAGAAAATCACCTTGCAGACCGGTGACCTTGTGAAAACCTATTATCGTACCGGATGGAGGGACCGGGTCCTTCGAACCATCAGCGACCCGAACATCGCCTACCTCCTCATGATGATCGGGATGGCGGGCCTCTTCATGGAAATCTACTATCCCGGTGCCATTTTCCCTGGGGTCATCGGCGCCATCTCCCTCATCTTGGCCTTTTACTCGTTTCAAACCCTGCCGGTCAATTACGCTGGGGTGCTCCTGATCCTTCTGGCCGTCGTGCTCTTTATCGCAGAGATCAAGGTGACCAGTTATGGTTTCCTCTCATTGGGGGGGCTGTCATCTTTGGTGTTGGGTTCCATCATGCTCTTTGACGATGTCAAGGTATCCTTGACATATCTGATTCCCACCGTGGCCCTCATAGGGGGATTTTTCGTGTTGGCCTCCACCCTGGCCTTCCGCGCCCAGTTCTCCAAACCGAAGAGCGGGAAGGAAGGGCTCATCGGGGAGGTAGGGATCGTGAAAAAAAGGATCGACCCCGAGGGATTAGTGTTTGTCCATGGGGAATACTGGCGGGCGGCCAGCAGGGATCCCATCGAATCGGGGAAAAAGGTGATCGTGGAGGGAATGGAAGGCCTGGTGCTGGAGGTAAAGGAGATCGGAGAGGAAAATTTCTCCCGGGGGCCTTCCAAGAGCGGGAGAAGCTGAGGGATTTTCAAGGCTTCCCGCCTTGATCAAAACCCATGATTCCATTCGGGAGAAGGAGGGAAAGAGATGCCTTTTTTGGTGTTTATTATCGTACTCGTTGTCCTGTTCCTCTGGTCGGCGATCAAGATCCTCAAGGAATATGAACGGGGAGTGATCTTCAGGCTGGGACGTGTCATCAGGACCAAGGGACCGGGGCTCATCATTCTCATCCCCATCATTGATAAGATGGTCAAGGTCAGCCTGCGCCTGGTGGCCATGGATGTCCCCCCGCAGGACGTCATTACACGGGACAACGTCTCCATCAAGGTCAACGCAGTGATTTATTTCCGGGTCATGGATCCGACCAAGGCCACCATCGAGGTGGAAAACTACCTCTTTGCTACTTCCCAGCTGGCTCAGACCACCCTTCGAAGCGTTTGCGGACAGGTGGAACTGGATGATTTGCTCTCCGAAAGAGAGAAGATCAACACAGAACTTCAAAGCATCCTTGACCACCATACGGATCCTTGGGGGATCAAGGTGACCACTGTGGAGGTCAAGCACATCGATCTTCCCCAGGAGATGCAGCGGGCCATGGCCAAGCAGGCCGAGGCGGAAAGAGAGAGAAGGGCCAAGGTGATAAACGCCGAGGGGGAATATCAGGCGGCGGACCGTCTGGCTCAGGCCGCGGGAATCATCCAAAAATATCCCGAGGCCTTGCAGTTGAGGTATCTGCAGACTTTAAGGGAAATCGCCTCTGAGAACAATTCGACGACCCTGTTCCCCATTCCCATAGATCTTCTCGCCCCGTTTATCAAAAAAAGTGAGGGGAAAGCTTAGGTCTTTCGAGGCTATAATGAGAGCAAACTTCTATCGGCTGAAGCCGATAGCTTTAGGGGTCAAGGGGCCAAGTGAAATGCCCAGAGGCAGGCTTGGAAGGCTCAACCAACCACTTGAACCCTTGGATCCTTGGACCCTATTATTAAAACGATCAAACCAAAATCTTCGCCTGAAGGCGAGGGATTCTTTTCCATTCCCGGATTGGAACATTAAACAGACCATGGTAGAAAGGAGTGATTCAAAGTCTCATGGATGAAGAAATCAAACAGGAAGAGACTCAGGACTCAACCGTTGCCGAAGAACAAAAAGCGGAGACAAGCGAGGAAGAAAAACCCCTGGAAAAGATGACCGCCAAGGAACTTCGGGAAGTGGCCCTCGGAATCCCGGGCATTACCGGGGTCCACGCCATGAAAAAAGAAGAACTTCTTGCCGCCATCAAGGAAGCCAGAGGAATTGCGGACGAAGAACCGAAGAAAAAAAAGAAGACAAAATCGACTAAAGAGATCGACGTCCGCCTTTTAAAAAAGAAAATCTCCAGTCTCCGGGAAGAAAAACGCGCGCTTCCCTCGTCTTCCCGAAAGGAACGCGATATCTTACGAAGACGGATCAACCGCCTTAAAAAGCAGACCCGAAAAGCAGTCTGAGGCGGATCCTGGTTGAAAACGGGCGCCCAGGCAGGCCCACGGAAGTGAGGGCTTCACTGGGCCTGCTTTTTTCCCGCTCCCTGGGCGGGCTCGGTGGAGACCCTTTCGTGGTGAAGGAAAAGCTTATCACCCCATTCAACGCAGTAGGCGTGGTCACGGCCGCCGGCGCAGGTGTGCGGATGGGGAGTGACCTGGCCAAGCAGTTTTTGGAACTCCAGGGGAAACCCATCCTGACCCATACCCTCGAGAAGTTCCAGTCCTGCCCCGACATCCGGGAAATCATCGTAGTGGTTCCCGAGGGAAGCGTGGACTTTTGCCTGGATCAAGTCGTAAAGCCTTACGGCCTGAGCAAGGTCTCGGAAATCGTTGTGGGGGGCGAGAGGCGGCAGGATTCGGTGCGCATGGGGATCGAGGCCACCCGGGGAGACTTTGATCTGGTGGCTGTCCATGACGGCGTCCGTCCCTTCGTTACCCCCGAATTGATATCCCGTATCGTGGCGGCCGCAGCGCAATACGGGGCCGCCACGGCAGGACTGCGGGCCAGGGAAACTGTAAAGGAGGTGGACGGGGAGGGATGGGTTATTAGGACCCATGATCGAAGGCGTTTATGGATGATTCAGACTCCCCAGGTCTTTCGATACCGGGACATTGTTTCGGCCCATCGCCGGGCCCAGCGGGAAGGATGGGAGGACTTGACAGACGACGCCTTGCTCATGGAGCGGATGGGGATTCCCGTCAAAGTTATCGAAGGATCAGAGGAGAATATCAAGATTACCACTCCGAAAGACTTGCTGCTGGGGAGGTTTTTTGTGGAGGCGGGAACCGGCTTTCCCCAGGGGGGCATGGGAGACTCCAATGGGCATGCATCTGAGAATCGGTACAAGGGGAAGCAGACTGGCCCTTGCCCAGAGTGAATGGGTGAAGGAACAGATCCAGCTTCGCCATCCCGACCTCCGGGTATCTCTCGTCAAGATCAAGACCAAGGGCGACAAAATCCTGGATTCCCCCTTAAGCAAGATAGGGGGGAAAGGCCTCTTTGTGAAGGAAATCGAGGCGGCTCTGCTCCGGGGTGAGGTGGATCTGGCGGTCCATAGCATAAAAGACGTCCCGGCCGACCTGCCGGAAGGGCTCGATATTTCCATTTTCCCGGAAAGGGAAGATCCCCGGGACGTCCTCGTCTCACCGAATTGCCGCACCTTGTCCGATTTGCCCGAAGGAGCCTCGGTGGGGACCGGGAGCCTGAGACGCGCCGCCCAGATTCTTCATTTGCGGCCCGATCTCCGGATCGTTTCAATAAGGGGTAATGTGGACACCCGCTTGAAGAAACTCCGGGAGCAAAATTTGGGCGCCCTGGTACTTGCAGCGGCGGGCCTAAGGCGGTTGGGGCTCAAGGAGAACATAATGGAATACCTTGATCCCGAAAAAATCCTTCCGGCTATCGGACAGGGGGCCCTCGGCCTGGAGCTGCGGCGCGAGGATACCCGGGTTAGGGAACAGGTCGAATTCCTGAACCACCGGGAAACGGAACTCTGTGTCAGGACGGAAAGGGCCTTTCTGAAGACACTGGGTGGTGGATGCCAGGTGCCCATCGCGGGTTATGCCAGGTACGAAAACGGGAAAATCGAATTAAGCGGCATGGTGGCGGAATTGGACGGTAGCGGGATCATTCGGGATCGGTTGGACGGTAACGGCTCAGACCCTGAAAAGATCGGAATCACCCTCGCAAAACGGCTCCTGGCATCGGGGGCTGAGCGGATACTGGCGGAATTAATCCCAGACGAATAAATAAGGCTGGCAGACCTATCATGGCGGTATTCCGTTTTTTGAGGATTCAAGGGGTCGAACAAGTTGGGATGAACTGAGAATGGGAAAAAAAGGAAAGGTCTACCTCGTGGGTGCAGGTCCCGGTGATCCGGGTCTCTTGACCTTGAGGGCGAAGGAGTGCATCGAAAAGGCGGATGTTCTGGTTTACGACTATCTGGCCAATGAGGTGTTTCTCGAATACGGGCGGCCTGAAGCCGAACGGGTCTATGTCGGGAAGAGAGGAGGGTGTCATACCCTGAGCCAGGAGGAGATCAACCGACTCATCATCTCAAAGGCCAGGGAAGGCCTCTCCGTTGTAAGGCTTAAAGGGGGAGATCCCTTTATTTTCGGCCGGGGCGGGGAAGAGGCCCAGGAGCTGGAGAGAGCCGGGGTCCCATTTGAAATCGTCCCGGGAGTGACCTCGGCCATAGCCGTTCCCGCCTATGCGGGAATTCCACTGACCCACAGGGATTATGTATCCACGGTCGCATTTGTCACCGGACACGAGGATCCAGGAAAGGCCTCCTCGGGTATTGCATGGGACAAGCTGGCCACCGGGGCCGGAACCCTGGTCGTGCTCATGGGCGTGGGAAACTTGGCACGCATCATCCAAAACATCGTTGCCTGTGGCAGGTCGCCTGAAACACCGGTGGCAATCATCCAAAAGGGTACTTCCCCTGCCCAGAGGACCGTTGTGGGCACATTGGAGGACATTACGGAAAGGGCCCATCAGGCGGGTTTGAAACCCCCCGCCGTGATCGTGGTTGGAGAAGTCGTTACCCTGAGGGGGGAACTCAACTGGTTCGAAACCCTCCCCCTCTTCGGCAAGCGCATTCTGGTGACCCGGGCCCGCAACCAGGCAAGCGATTTCCTGGCGCGCTTGAGGGAGTTGGGGGCCGAATGCATCGAATTCCCTACCATAGAAATCGCCCCTCCAAAGAGCTGGAGATCACTGGACAGGGCCGTCCGATCCCTGGGAGATTACGACTGGGTGGTATTTACCAGCGTTAACGGCGTCAGGGTTTTCTTTGAGCGGTTACCCGCCCTTGGTCTTGATGTCAGGGTACTCGGGGGAATCCGGATCGGGGCGATCGGACCGAAGACCGCAAGTGCGCTGGAATCAAGGGGAATACACCCCGACATCGTTCCGGGAGAATACCGGGCGGAAGCCCTGGTGGAGGCCTTTGGAAAGAAGAAGAACACCCGACTTCGGATCCTGCTTCCAAGGGCGGCCCAGGCCAGGGATGTCTTCCCCAGGGAACTGGAGAAGATGGGCGCGCTCGTGGATGTTGTGGAGGCATACCGAACGGTGAAGCCCCAAACGGAAAAGACCCGAGTGATGAAGATGCTGGAGGGAGGGGAGATCCACATGATCACCTTCACCAGCTCATCCACTGTAAAGAATTTTTTAGACATGTTCAGTGAGGATGAGGTTCAACGGCTCCACCAGTGGATGGAAGGAGTCCATGTGGCCTGTATCGGGCCCATTACGGCTGATACGGCCGGCGCTTTGGGGTTCAAGGTCACCCTGGTGTCTCATGAATACACGATTGAGGGTCTCACCGAAGCGATCTTGAAATTCTACCGTAGAAATCAAACCTGATACCGGGAAGAAGATGCCCTTCCTATAACCCTAACGGGTCCCGATCTCCATCGTCCTTTCACAGGCGTCCATTTCGCAAATCTGAAAACCGAGCTTGCGGTATAGTTTGATGGCGATATAGTTGGTGTTTGCGACCGTCAACCAGACAGACTCATAGCCCATCCGAGACGCCTCTTCGAGACTTCGGCGGGCCAGAGCCGTCCCAATACCTAGGTTCCTGTAATCCTGGTGGACGAATATGATGAATTCCGCCGATCTCCCGCCTGGATCGGGAATCAGGGCGGCATGGCCAAGCACCTTTCCCTCCCGACAGGCGAGGAAATTCATGCCCGTGGTAAAAACATTTTCCACCCAGCTACGGCGGGTTTCAGAATCTTCCGGTGGAAGTCCCTGGGAGGCAGGGCGTGGTGAAAAATCATCGTACATCTCCATCAGACCGATTATATCCTCCCCCGTCCCGAACTTTAACTCGAAAGGTTCGCCAAATTTATCCCTTGAAACGACACATGGACGGGTGGTGGTTTTCGTATCCACACTGATCCCCCTTGGCCGCGGCAAACGGACGAGAGGCAGGGAAAACCGCAAGCCGGGTCGGCAGGTGACTTGTACCTGATGGTTCCTGTTTGAATTCTAAGACAGGCCGGATGGGCCGTCAAGCCGTGAAGCCCGAAAAACCCGGAGAGAATGGATCCACAAAAACTTGACACCTTCCCCGCTGCTCTTTTAACGTAAAGTAGGATACCATGACGGAAAGGAGGTGAATTTCGATTCCACCACACCCATTTTCAACTTTCATCCCATAGGAAGGGGGACACATCATGGCCGGAAGCACTTATAAGATCATTGAACTCGTTGGGACGAGCGATACCTCCTGGGAAGAGGCCGCCAAGGTCGCCGTGGAAACCGCCGCTGAAAGTCTCAAAGACTTAAGGATCGCCGAAGTCACAAAGCTGGACCTGACCATTGAAAACGGAAAGGTCAGAAATTACAGGGCCCGGGTAAACGTTTCATTCAAATACGTGAAAGATTAGGATCCATAGCTGGGACCCGGGGGTTCCGGGTCCTTTTCCTCTGCCGGAGGTAAGGCGAGACCTTTGAAAAACGCCCCCTTTTGCCCAATTGCGGCGTCAGGCTCAAATTTCAATCCTCAAAATACTAAATGTATTCCTGCGGTTGAAATTTTCGCCTTCCTTGAACTTGAGCATTTTTCAAAGGTCTCAAGGCTTTTTACGCACATCCGAGGAGATTTGAATGGATATCACTAAAAAGAAACTAACGGTTCTCGATCAAATTACCGCCTCGGACAAGGTCCGAAGAAAGATCATCGATGCGGCCAGCATCCTTTATGCCAAGAAGGGGTACAGGGCCACTTCCATCGAGGAGATCTCGGAAAAGGCCGGTGTGAGTCTCCCGGTCACCTACCATTACGCCCGGAACAAATCGGGCATAATGAGAATGATCATGGAGGATGTTCTCAATATCTTCCGGGAAACCCTCACCAGGGAGATATCGAATATCGAGGACCCCGAGGAAAAACTTGCGCTTGCGGTCATCATCTATTTTCGGGTTGTGGAACAGCACAACAAGAAGGCACTTTTGATCTACCAAAAATCCAGTTCCCTGGAGAAATCGGACAAGACCAAGATAATGGACCTAGAGGTTCAGGTCTCCAAAGTGTTCGGGGAGATCATCCAGGAAGGCATAGACAAAGGAGTATTCAAGGACGTGGATGTGGACCTGGCGGCTTACAATATCATCATGATGGCCCACATGTGGGTCCTGAAGCATTGGCATTTCAAAAAAAGGCTCACCCATGACCGGTATACGGACCTACAGTTGACACAGATCATGAGGGCCCTCTGCAAAAGGGAGACCGACCGGTCCCCCGAAAAGGAATGAAAGCTGGTTTCAACCTATAAATGGCTTCTTTTCATCCCGCTTGCAGCGGAACGTCAATCGGCAAATCCCCTTTAAAATGAATTAAGGCACAATTCCTTTACCTTTTTTTCAGAAAAACCACCATTCGTTTCCTCTTCCCCGGGAGCCGATAGGTCCGCTTTTTCGCGATCTTCAGCCCGTATTCCTCCATGACACCCCGGCAGACCTCCAGGTCCTTTTCCCCTGCCGCTCCCAGAAACCCCACCAGACCCCCTGCCCTGGTAATACGGTGAGCACACAACCCTATGACTCTCCCCAGGTCGGCCACAGCACGTGCCGTCACGATATCGTAGTGGGGCCTGATAGGGGGCGGGGTTTTATGCCCCATCCTTCCCCGGATAACCCGGAGATCCTTCAGGTTCAAAAGCCTGGAGACATGTTTCAGGAAGCTGACTTTTTTCGAGTGGGGTTCGAGAAGATCCGTTTGGAGCCTTGGGGAACAAATCTTCAGGGGAATCCCCGGGAGACCGGCGCCGGAGCCCACGTCCAACAACGTCCCCTCCTCCGGGAGCCAAGGTAACGGGAGCAAGGAATCCAGAAGGAGTTCGTTGATTACGTCTTCCATCCTGGAGAGGCCTATAAGGTTCACACGTTGGTTCCAGTCCCAAAGTTCATCCAGGTAGATCTGAAAGAGATCCAGTTGATCCGGGGTCAATTCGATCCCGAAATCTCTACTCCGGGCTCTCAGCAGGTCCATTTCCTTCCCTGACACCTCTAAAGAATCACCCTCCTCTTGATGATGCCGACGGCCTCCTCCGGGCTGTCAACGACCCTGAAGATCTCCAGGTCTGAACGAGATATGGACTTTTCCCTGAGGAGAGTGTCCTTCATCCAGTCAAGTAACCCCTTCCAGTACTTGGTGTCCATGAGGATAACGGGAAAAGGTTTGATCCTTTTCGTCTGAATCAAGGTGAGAGATTCGAAAAGCTCATCAAGTGTCCCGAAACCACCCGGCATGATAATATAAGCCACGGCATACTTGACGAACATCACCTTCCTAATGAAGAAATACTTGAAGTCCAGCCTTAGATTCGCGTACTTGTTCGGCCGCTGCTCATTCGGAAGATGGATATGGAGCCCTACGGACTTCCCACCCGCCTCCGCCGCACCCTTGTTGGCCGCCTCCATGATGCCGGGCCCTCCCCCCGAAATGACATTGAACCCGCTCTCGACCAGGAGCCTGGCCACCTTTTCGGTAACCTTATAGATGCGGCGGTTTGGGTGTACCCGAGCCGACCCGAAGATGGTAACGGCCGGATGTACATCGGGCAGGACATCGAAGCCCTCTACAAATTCAGCTATGATATTAAACATCCGCCAGGTCTCGTCCCTGGTCAACTCATCCACAACATACTGATTCTCTCGCATGATAGTTCTCCCGTCTTGACCCCAAAAATATGCTTTTTTGAAAAAACAACCAAAACATTTTTGATCAAAATAATTTACCGCTTCAAGCAGAGACCGCAAAGGAACCTTGCCTTGGAATCAAATGGTATATACGAATATCTCCCTGATTCTATGGTCTCCAAAAACCCCTGCAAGATCCAGTCCTGCCAAAAACCGATCAGATCAGGATATCCCCGAAGATTATCCCTTCAAAAAAAGGAAAAAAGTGCTTGACAAAACGGAATATCCGGTTAGTCTAGCATCCCTGTTATTCGCGCGGCACCCATTTTTGAGGGCCGCTTTTATTATGCAGAAAGGAGATAATAAGTGATTCATCGTTGTAAGCATGGACTGATCGAGGAACAATGCAGTTATTGCAGGAATATGGCCAAGAGAAGACAACTACGTAAAAACACTTCTGAAATCGAGGAGGCCCCCGAAAGGAACAGGAAGCAAGCGGACAAGCTGAAAAGCTCGGGGAGCTGACTCATTCCCTTCCCGCTACAAAAACCGTTCGCATGAAATCCCCGATTATTCAAGATCCAACAGGCTGTTGAAAAACATTGCAAGCGCAGTGGTTTTTCAACAGCCTGTTAAGGCGAATTCAACCTTCGGGGACCAAAGGAGCCTTATTACGTATTTCCCTAAAGGTCCCCTGTGATATCTCCACTCGCCTCTTCTGCCCGTCCCTGCCCCATATCACCAAAATCCTCATCCTTGCTGCAAGGTCCACGTTTAGATAAAGTTGCCAACAGACGAAAAAAAACATATTATCTTGATTTCATAATTCATCCCGAAAACGCTTTAGACCACATTGGACATTTCGAGACCCAAGGAACCCTTTTTGAGAAAAACTGAAATGAGAGTCGGTATCAGTGTATCCGAAAACCCTGATGCGGGAATTTCCGGACAGGAAGCGATTTGATCTTTCCTCTGGTGGCGGGAACGTCCAAGATCCCGACCTTACCCTCGCCTTCCTCCATGGTTAAAATGGCGAGTAAAGCCCTTTCCGGGGGCTCCAATCCAGGCGGGCCGCAATATTAGGTATCATCAGGGACCACACTCACATTTTTCTTACCGGCTATCACAGACCGCAGCCAGAGCTGCGATCCGGCCACGTGAAAATCCTTTACAACAACCGGGATGATAAATCCATCCCCACTTCCAAGAAAAGGAGATGCCAAGACATGAAAAAGCTGGATTACATGGCCGTAGCCGAGAGAATCATGAAACAGATCAAGAGGGGTGCCTTTCTGACCGTCAAGGCCGGTGACGCCCTGAACACCATGACCATAGGATGGGCCGCTGTCGGGTTCGTGTGGAACAAACCCGTGTTCATGGTGGCGGTGAGGGACTCCCGCCATACCTTCGGGATCATAGAGAAGGCCGAAGATTTTACCGTTACGGTACCCACGGCAGACATGAAAGACGCCCTCATGTACTGCGGCACGAAATCGGGAAGGGATGTGGACAAGTTCCGGGAATGTAACCTCAAGACCAGAGACGGCCGCACGACATCCTCTCCTATCATAGACATCCCTGGGATCCAGTTCGAGTGCAGGATCGTTTTCAAGGCGCCCATGGATCCCAAATACCTGGCAAAGGAATACGACGAAAGGCTCTATCCCGAGAAAGACTACCATACGTTATACTTCGGCGAGATCCTGGACTGCTACGAAACAACGTACGGTTAGAATCCAAAGAAAAAATCCCTGGGAAATCGGACCGTAAATTTCGGTTTATGCCCCAGGGTAATCCGGGCCCGGAACGGTCGATCGAGCACTGAAACCGGTCGGAGGTAGGCCAGCCTCCATTACGGAGTGGAAACCTTTGGTCCCTCGAATCATTTCAGACAAAAAATTCAAGTCTCCACCTGAAGGCCGGCCAGGCGGCAGCAACCAAGGATTTTCCCCCATTCCTTGAAGAAGCCAATAAAAATTTCAGGGGAATACCATGTCCCAATACGTTGTTAAACGTCTTATTTCCACCATACCCGTTCTCATTGGAATCTCCATCATGCTCTTCTTCATGCTGCGCGCTCTTCCCGGCGATCCCGCCCAAGTGCTCGCCGGCCAAATGGCAACGCAGGAAGACATTCAACTCATTCGCACCCAGCTTGGACTGGATAGGCCCATTTACATCCAGTATGCGACCTTTTTTTGGCGTTTGATCCGGTTTGACCTGGGGAGATCGGCAAGGACCCAGAATCCCGTTATCCTTGAAATCTGGGCCCGTCTACCGAATACCATCATCCTGGCAGTGATCGCCATAACCCTGGCCTGCCTGTTTGGGATCCCCGCAGGCATCATCTCGGCCGTCCGGCCGTATTCTGTGCTGGACTATTTCGTTACCGCCGCGACCCTCTTCGGCATCTCCATGCCCGTCTTCTGGCTCGGGCTCATGCTGGTGGTCGTCTTTTCCGTTCTGCTTCATTGGTTGCCCGCCGGCGGGACGGGTTCATGGAAACATCTCATCCTGCCCTCCATCACCCTGAGCGCTTTCGTGGTGGCCTTCATTGCTCGGATGACCCGTTCAAGCATGCTCGAGGTCCTCTCCCAGGACTATACGACCACAGCCCGCTCTAAAGGGCTGAAGGAAAAGGTGGTCATCATAAAACATGCCCTGAAAAACGCACTCATTCCAATTATCACCGTAGTCGGCCTTCAATTCGGGATGCTCCTGGGGGGGGCTGTTTTAACAGAGACTGTATTTGCATGGCCAGGACTGGGCCGTTTGATCGTGGATTCCATTCTGGCCCGTGACTATCCAGTAATCCAGGGAGCCATCCTCATCTTTGGGCTCCTTTACATACTGGTTAACCTTATAGTTGATGTGATTTACGCCTTTGTGGATCCGAGGATTCGTTATGACTGATGAAATCCAGAGCACAGGATGTCTTACCCTGAATCGTCCAACACCCGCCGGCCGGTTCAGACGCTTTTGGTTCAAGCTCAAGCGAAACAAGGCAGCTCTGGCTGGAGGAGTCCTGATACTGTTCTATTTATGCACTGCGCTTCTGGCACCGGTTCTCTTTCCCGGGAACCCATCGGTCCCTAATCTCGGCATGGCCCTGGAACCCCCCACCCTGGAACACCCCCTGGGAACCGACGAACTGGGTCGATCCATTCTTGGCAGGATCATATATGGTTCCCGGGTTTCACTTTTGATCGCCGTAGGGGTCGTTTCGGTGGGATTGTTTATCGGAGTGCCCCTGGGGCTCATCTCAGGATACTATGGAGGAAAGATCGATTTCATCATTCAACGAATAACCGACACCATGTTGGCCTTTCCCGGTTTTTTATTGGCCCTGGGCCTCGTTGCCGTCCTGGGAGTGGGTCTCAAGAACGCCATGGTCTCCGTGGGTATCGCCATGATTCCACTTTACATCCGCCTTGTCAGAGGCTGCACCCTGGCGGTCAGGGAGGAAGTTTACGTGGAGGCGGCCCGGGCGGTTGGTACCAGGGATTCCGTCATCCTGATCAGGCACATTCTGCCCAATGTGATGATTCCCATCATTGTTCAAACGAGCCTCGCCATGGGCATGGCCATCCTGTTTGCAGCGGGACTGGGATTCCTGGGCATCGGGGTACAGCCGCCCACACCGGAGTGGGGAACCATGCTTGGATCCGGCAGGGCATATATCTTCCGCGCACCCCACGTCGCCACCTTCCCCGGCATCGCCATCTTTCTTGCTGTTCTGGGATTCAACCTCTTGGGTGACGGCCTGAGGGACGCACTTGATCCGAGGTTCAAACTATGAATGAACGGCCCAAACCCCTTCTTGAAATTCAAGACCTGCATACCCGCTTTCACACAATGGATGGAGTTGTAAGTGCCGTAGACGGGGTTGATTTTGAAGTTTATAGTGGCGAAACCTTGGGGTTGGTCGGGGAAAGCGGTTGCGGCAAAAGCGTCACTGCCCTCTCCATTTTGCGGCTTTTGCGTTGTCCTCCGGCTGAAATCAAAGGGCGGATTCTTTTCGAGGGTGAAAACCTCCTGGAACTCGACCGAGAAAAGATCAGAAAAATCAGAGGAAATGATATATCGATGATTTTTCAGGAACCCATGACCTCTCTGAATCCGGTTTTAAAAGTCGGGGAGCAGATCGCTGAGGCCGCCAGGCTGCACAAAGCCATGAATCGCCCGGGATCCTGGCGGTGGGCGGTTGAGATGTTGCGGAGGGTTCAAATACCGGAACCTGATGCGAGATCCAGGCAATATCCTCACAAGTTCTCCGGAGGCATGCGACAGAGGGCCATGATCGCCATGGCCCTGTCCTGCAACCCACGGCTCATTTTGGCGGATGAACCGACCACGGCCCTGGATGTAACCATCCAGGCCCAGATCATGGCCCTTTTACAGCAACTTAAAGATGAATTTAATACCGCCATTTTGTTGATTACCCATGATCTAGGTGTTATTGCGGAAATGGCCAGCAGGGTCATCGTCATGTACGCGGGCAAGGTGGTGGAGGAGGCACCGGTTAAAGATCTTTTTAGAGATCCCAGGCACCCTTACACACAAGGTCTGCTGGGATCGATACCAGTAATAGGCCGCAAGGAACAAACCGGCCGCCGCCTTCAGGAAATATCAGGTATCGTTCCCAGTCCGAATGAAATGCCTTCCGGGTGCAGGTTTCATCCTCGATGCAGTGAAGCAATGGATCGGTGCCGCCGGCAGGAACCGCCGATGACCCGTCTGGGCGAACACAGACGGGTCAATTGCTGGCTTCAGGCTGAAGTGTCATAAAGGAAGGATAATATGCAACCATGAAAAAAAGGGAAAAGGGATTCCCATGGCACTTTTAGAAGTTGAAAACCTGAAGAAGTATTTCCCGGTCAAAAAAGGAATACTCTCCCGTACTGTCGGGTATGTGCGGGCGGTGGACGGGGTCAGTTTCACCCTGGATCGCGGTGAAACCCTCGGCCTGGTGGGAGAAAGCGGATGCGGGAAGACTACCGTGGGTCGCTCGATATTACGCCTCATCGAACCTACCGACGGCCGTGTGGTCTTCAACGGAAAGAATTTGCTTGACCTGGACCGTGAAGAACTTAGGAACATTCGAGCATCACTTCAAATTATTTTCCAGGACCCCTTCTCGTCTCTGAATCCCCGTATGAGTGTCGCCCAAATTATAGGAGAACCGATCCAAAACCACATGAAGATTTCAAAAAAGGAAATCAGGGACAAGGTCGCCTATTTGATGGAACGCGTCGGGCTCCACCCCGACCAGATGAATCGCTATCCTCACGAGTTCTCAGGAGGACAACGCCAGCGGATCGGTATCGCCCGGGCCCTGGCTCTCAATCCCCTTGCCATCATTTGTGATGAACCCGTCTCGGCCCTGGATGTCTCCATTCAGGCCCAGGTAATAAATCTCCTAGTCCAGCTTCAGGAACAGATGAACCTTTCATATCTGTTTATCGCCCATGATTTGAGTGTCGTGGAACACATCAGCGACCGGGTGGCCGTCATGTATTTGGGGCATATTGTGGAATTGGCGACAGACAAGGAACTCTACCGTAATCCGCTGCATCCATACAGCCAGGCATTACTCTCGGCGGTTCCCATTCCCGACCCTGAGATCAGCAGAAAGAAAATCCTTCTTCAGGGGGATGTACCAAGCCCCCTGAACCCTCCCGAAGGTTGTCCCTTTCACACCAGGTGCCCGGAACGCAAGGAAATATGTACCGAGGAGACACCTGTCTTCAGAAACATGGGCGGTGAACATTGGGTCGCCTGCCACCTCAGGTAGTAATGAGTAAAGGAAAAGAAGGGTATCAGGGTGCTCCGTCCATACGGAATAGATGGATAGAGTCCCTTTACAAGCCTAATAGTGGATTGTCTTTAGGATTCCCTCCTAAAAATCCTTGAAATCATCATCGTCCAGGGGAATCACTTCATCGGGCCTTACTTCTTTCGGGCGGTGCGGCGCGGGCAAGGGAGATTTTCCTGCCCTCTTATTCACCACCCCACCGGCCCTGTCAGGGATATCCCGCGAAGGACCGATTGATTTGTCCGACAGCGCTTTGGGAGCTCTTTTATTCTTTTTACCGGCACCCACCCCGACCTGGGTAACCAATTCAGAGACCAGGTTCCTCATGGCCTCGGCCTCTGAGGTCATCTCCTGCGCAGCACTGGCACACTCCTCAGCCCGGGCGGCATTCTGCTGAACCACCGTATCCATTTCCGCCACACCAAGATTCAACTGTTCGATTCCCTTGGCCTGCTCACTTGAGGCTGCAGCGATCTCACTGACCAGATCATTCACCTTTTTACTGGTTTCAGCGATTTCAGAAAATTCCTGGTTGGTTTTCTGTACCAAATCCCCGCCTTCCTCCACTTTCTGAACCGTCCCCTTGATCAGTTCCGCCGTGCTCTTGGCGGCTTCGGCCGCCCGCATTGCAAGATTCCTCACCTCATCGGCCACAACGGCGAACCCGGCTCCGGCCTCCCCCGCCCTGGCAGCCTCCACTGCCGCGTTAAGTGCAAGGAGATTTGTTTGAAATGCTATCTCATCGATCGTCTTGATGATCTTGGAAGTCTCTTCGCTTGCCCTTGAAATCTCCTCCATAGAAGCAATGACTCGGGACATGGACTCGTTGGCCCGCCGGATGATCGCATCGGACTCCTTGGTCAAATTATCGGCCTGGGCTGCGTTTTCCGCGCTCTGCTTGGTCATGGAAGATATCTCCTCAAGAGCCGAGGAGGTCTCCTCCAGCGTGGCTGCTTGCTGCGTTGATCCTTCGGCGAGCTGCATGCTCGTTTCGTTCATCATGGAAGCCACATCCAATGTCTTTGAAGATGCGTCAGACAGATCTCGGGACAATTTATTCAGAGATCTGAAGATAACCTGCACATTCTTTCTCACAATAAAGAGACTGATGAGGAAAAGGGCACAGAGAATACCCGCGCCCCATCGCAAGACATTTCCCACCAACTTCACCTTGTTTGAAGCCTCATGGTCCATGAGGAAAACGGCCTTATTCATTTCCTTGAGCAATGTCTCATTGTTGTTCTTCAGATAATCCAGTGACTCCTTATCCTTTTTCTTGAGAAAGGTCCGGATCTTTTCATTGAACACACTCCAAATGGATTCCACTGTTTTCAATTGTCCTATGACATCCTCACTCTCCGGTTGGGGGAGTGTAGTAAAATCAGTCTGTTCCAGGTCAAGGGGCGCTTCACCCCCGTAAAGAAGAGCCTTCAGGGTCTTGTGGAATACATCAACCGTATTCATGACCTTGTCCGATGAAAAACCGCCCTGCAAATAAAGCAATACTTCCTTGGTCATTTTTTGGCTTAACATCCGCTGCCGCCCTGCCAGATTCACCACCACGCTGTCATGGGCCTGCTGTTTCTGCATACTGATTACAATCCAGATAAGAGAAATCGCAATAAGGAACTGCAAGATGATCGCTGCGTATAGTTTTGTCGATATCTTCATCCCCAGCCTCCTTTAAAGTGTGTTTCTCAAAGGGTCAAATCAGATGCCAGGCACGAAATTTTCCCCCTCGAGGAATACGGTCTCACCCTGAAATCTTCTTTACGAGATTGAATATAGCATAATCCATACCAAAACAGCCAAAAGGCGATTGAACCCAACCATCTGTTTTGACCGCACTTTTTCGGGAATCAGGCTCAAGGCTTCCCTTACCTCCGACTTCTTTGGTTCCACGGTATCGTCAAATAATTGACCAACGCGATACCCTCATGACAGGACCGTGTGGAAGACGGGAAAAGGCATGGGCTTTCTTCAGGAACTCTTCAAGAAAGAGGAAAAATGGCTTTGGCGAAGGGTGGGTGTAAAAAAACAAAGACAAATGAAGGAGTTGTTCGATGATTCATCGTTTTAAGCACGGACTGATCCGGGTGAAAAGGGGCTAGGAAACCACCGGAAGGGTCCCCTTTACGGAATCACGATAGGGGCTCTCTCCCTGGCAGGCCCTGCAAATTCCACCGTCTCTTGCAGGGTAAGATTCTCCGCAGAGGGGGCAAACCGCGAAACCACCCCTGTGGGGCCTTCCCAGGAAACAGGGATGAACCTCCACTTCCTGAACGCCGTAAATGCTCTCCCCGGCCTCCCTGATCTGATCCAGGAGACGGTCGGGGTCTTGTTCGGCCTTGGGTTTCGTCTTGAAAAACCACGCCCGGATTTCAGACCACTTCTCAAGCCTTGCGGGATCCAGGAACACACGGATGCCTTTCCCCCCGGTCTTTTCATAAAGGGCGAGAGCATATCTTCCAAGGTCGACGATCCGAAGCCAACCGTTGCCGACCGTACATGGGGTAAGCAACTGGACGGCATCGGGCAGGCAGGCCCGCGTCTCGCATATGGCGTCAAAAAGCCCTTCCGCCGGAAGTCGCCTGTACGCCACGTCAACCATGACGCCCCCGATCACCACGCCCGGCGCCAAGTGCCCGTGAAAGGACCGAACGAGGGATAAATAATCTTCAAAGGTATAGGTGCAAATATTCATACGCGCCATTTATCCGGGATGCATAGGGAATTCACCTCCCCTGGATCCCGGACACGTCTTGGTGGGTCACAGGAAAACCGTCCCGATATTCAGGCTCGTGTTCAACTCCACCTCGATCTTCTTTTCTTCATGCCCCGGGTACTGAATCAATAGGATATATCTCCCGCTTTCCTCCTCGAGATTATCGAACTTGAAGTCGCCGTAATTATTGGTGGTGGTTTCTCCGATCTCACCACGGGTACCATCCATCAGGATCACTCTGGCCCCTTCGGCGCACTCGTCAGGGTCCCTGAGCGCAACGCTCCCCGCGATGAAACATTTCGTGTACCGGTAAAGGTTCCGGTAGTAGACCCGCGGCCTGGTACCAAGTTCCGGGAGATAGGGCTCCAGGCCCTCGGATTCCCTGATCCTGGCCATTTCGGCATCATCGGCCCGGATTATGCTCAGGGCTCCCGTCGGACAGGCCTGGACGCATCTCGGCTCCTTCCAGCCCTCATCCAGAAGGTGAACGCAAAAAGTGCACTTCTGCGGCACCGCCTTTTCACTGTTCCACCATACGGCCCCGTAAGGACAGGCATCCACGACACCCTTCTGTCCCCGTGCCTTCACAGGGTCGATGAGAACGATCCCGTCCTCCCGCTTGTAGACGGCCCCGTCCCGCGCCGCCTTGATGCAGGGGGCATCGTCACAATGCATGCACGGGACGGGTAAGTAGGCGACATCCACCTTGGGATACCGGCCCCGCTCCTTCCGCATGATGTTCATCCAGCGATGCCCGTGCCTGGGTTGTGCCAGGGAATAGGGGAGAAAATCATTGTCCACATACTCATCCTTGCAGGAGAGGAAACAGTTGTTGCAATCGTGGCATTTGGCCACGTCGACGACAAGGTTCCATCTTTTCATCCCTTACACCCCCTAACATTTCTCGATCTGCACCAGGCAGGAGTTGGGCGCCATTCCGCAGGCGTTCTTGGAAATGAAGCGGCTCGGGGTCAGGATATTGATACAGCCCCTCCGATCCGGCGATTCTCCCGGGTCGCCCAGGGGATCGTAATCCGCGCATGATTCATAGGAATGAACCGTCCCCGGGGGAACCCTCTCGGTAACCTGGGCGGCACAGATGACCGCCCCCCTGTCGTTGAATACCCTAACAAGGTCGTTGTTCCTGATTCCACGCTCCGCCGCATCCCTCGTGTGGATCCTTATGATCCAGTAGTAATAACCGTCGATCAGCACCCTGTGATCCTTGACGTCATTGATGATGCTGTCTTTCCCGTCGCCCATGGTGTGGAAACTGAACCTGGGATGAGGTGAAATGAGCTGGAGAGGATATTTCCCGTAAAGTCTCGTGGTGTGGTGGCCTTCCCAGGATGGAATATATTTCGGGATGAGTGGCCTCTCCTCGTCTCCCGGATCGAATTTCTTCAGGCTGGAGGACTCGAATTCAATGAGGCCGCTGGTGGTCTGGAGACCCTCGCCGAATACTTCCTGGGACTCGGGATGAGGTCCCCAGTCCGGGGTATCACGCCTCCGGTTCTCCGCGAACCACCTCAGGGCGGGTGTGGGGCGGTAGTCTTCCGGAAGTGGGACAACGAAATAGCCCTTCTTGAAAAATTCCTCCCATGTGATGTGCTTGGGCAAGTCGGAAGCGTCGAAAAGCCTCTTTACCCAATCCAGTTCCGTCAATCCACCGTCGGTGTAAACATCGTAGAGTCCCAGCCTTCGAGACAAGAAGGCGAAGATGTCATAGTCCGACTTGGACTCTCCCAAGGGCTCGATGCACTTCTTTTGCAGGGTGATGATCCTGTGGTTGACCTGGCTGGTGTTGTCCGGGATGTATCCGTGGCAACCGGCGAATTCGCTGATATCCCACCGCTCGAAATTGGTGCAGGCCGGCAGCAGGACATCGGCGAACCGTGCCTCTCCCTCAAACCAGATGGACTGATTCACCACGAAGGGCAAACGATCCGTCCGGTAGGCCTTCACATACCGGTTCGTCTCGTTCATGGTGCCGATGAAGGACCCCCCATAGCGATAGTACATCTGGATCTCCGGGTAACCGTCCGCCGGGTACTTGTACTTATGGAACTGGGCCTCGATGGACTGGCCGCAGAATCCTTTCCCCCTCCATTCGTAGTGCCCCTCCAAAATGCATTCCGGGATCCTTAGTCTCGGGATATGTTGCCCCATCGGGGTGTTGATGCTCGAACGCGTCGGCCGCTCATGCATCCGGTAGACGAACCGGAATCCAGCAGCCGAGTTGTCCACGTCCCCGGACATGCCTCCCTCCGTGTACCCCGGAAACAGGAAATCGGAGTTGTGGGGTGCCCCCTGGGTCGTGCCCCAGATGTTGATTCCGGGTTTTCCCAGGCCCTGCATGGCCTGAAGGCTGATCATCAACCGTGCCCAGGCTCCCCCTGTGGCGGACCGGCAGGCTCCGCCCCAGCCCCCCAGTCCACCTGCGGCAAGCATGGTCTTCTTGGAGGCCCACTCCCTGGCCAGGGCCTTGATCTCCCGGGCGGGGACGGTGCTCTCCCTCTCCGCCCATTCCGGGGTCTTCGGGACGCCGTCCTCCTTCCCAAGGATGTAGTCTTTCCACTTGTCGAACCCAATGGTCCTGCCCTGGATGTATTCCTTGTCGTAGAGGTCTTCGGTGATCCAGACAAAGGCGATGGCGCAGGCCACGGCGTTCCCCGTATCCGGCCTCGGGGCAAACCACTTGTCTGCGTAAAGGCCTGCCGTGTGGTTGAAAAACGGGTCGATAAACACCATCTTGACCCCAAGTTCCTTGAGCCACATCCGGCGGCAGGTGCTTTCAAAGGCGGCGTAGATCCCGCTGGTGGTCTCCGGATCGCTTGACCAGAAGACGATCATCTCGGTATGCTTCAGGGCATCCTCCAGGAGGTCGTACTGCTCGGGAATACCAAGCCTGTGGCTGAATCCCCACTGGTGCATCCCTTCCCAGTGCCATCCTTCCCAGCTGTCCGGATTGTGATCGGCATAGGTGAAGCCGACAAGGTTCATGAACCTGAAATAGGCGCTGTGCCGATACCCAAGGTGACCCCAGAGGTGGTGAGAACTGGCGGTGGACAGGATGGCTGCCGGGCCATACTCCCGTTTGATCCGCCGTATCTCCCCCGTAACGATGTCGGCGGCCTCGTCCCAGCTGATCCGCTCGTATCCCGACTCCCCCCTCTTTTCACAGTTCCGCTTCCCCGCCGGGTCGAAGTCCACGCGCTTCATAGGGTAAAGAAGGCGGTTGGGCGAGTAGATCATCGACCTCCATGCGAAGGAATAGGGGGAAAGGGTGGTTTTGCGGGGAGGAGAGAATTCTCTTCCCCTCGCCCTGATCACCCAGGAGGGCGCATCGCTTTGGTCCAGTTCCATGGGCGTCATGCGGATGATCCGGCCGTCCTTCACGTAGACGAAAACCGGTCCCCCCGTCGTGCCATTGGTCAGTTTTTGAACCTCACCCATGAGTCTTCCCCCTCTCTCTCGTTCACGACCGGTATCTGCCCTGCTCAAGGAGGTGCCAGGATTTCATCTCCACCGAGTTCTCTCCAAGATCGAGTCGGCTTGATTTCCGCCTATACCACAATGGTTCCTACGTTCACGCTATTGGTCAATTCCACTTCCAGGGTCTTTGGGGCATGTTCCCGGTACTTGATTTCGACGACATACTTTCCGCTGTTCTCCTCGAGACGGTCGAACTTGAAATCGCCGAAGGCGTCGGTGCAGGTTCGGGCGATCTCGGTCGCGTCCTTTCTCAAAGTGATCTCAGCCCCAGCCGCGCAATCCTTGATCCCTTTCCTCTCAAAGGCCACACTGCCGCCGATAAAGCACTTCTCGAAAAGATACAGATTCTTGTAGTAGACCCTGGGGGCGGTATCGTATTCGGAATGGAGGACTTCCAATCCCTCTTCACCCACGATACGCTTCATTTCCGGATCCTCGACCCGCAGGATTCGAAGGGCGCCGGTCGGACAGGCCTGGACACACCGCGGCTTCTCCCACCCGGCGTCCAGGAGGTGGGAGCAAAGGGTGCATTTCTGGGGTACCCCCAGTTCCTCGTTCCACCAGATCGCTCCGTAGGGACAGGCCTTCAGGAGGTCCCTCCTCCCTTTGGCCTTTACCGGATCGATCAAAACGATTCCGTCCTCCCTCTTGTGGACCGAGCCGTCCCCGGCCGCCTCGATGCAGGGCGCCCGGTCGCAGTGCATGCAGGGAGTCGGGCGGTAGGCCACATCGATGAGGGGAAACTGTCCTCTTTCCTTGCGCATGATGTTGATCCACCGGTGGCCGTGACGGGGCTGGGCCAAGGTGTACCCCGGCCAATCGTTGTTCACGTGTTCGTCCTTACAGGAGAGAAAGCAATTGTTGCAGTCCTCGCACTTCTCCACGTCGATAATCAGGTTCCACCTCTTCATGATGCCCTCACTCTCCCTTCCATGGCTCGATCTGCACAAGGCAGGAGTTGGCGGCATGGCTGTGGGATTTCTTGATCATCATCCGACTCGAGGTGAGCTGGTTGATGCACCCGCCCCGGTCCGGGGATTGACCCGGTTCACCGATGGGATCGTACACCGCGGAAGACTCGTAAGAGTGCACGGTGCCAGGGCGTACGCGCTCGGTTACCTGGGCGGCGCAGATGACCGCCCCCCGATCATTGAAGACCTTGACCAGATCGTTGCTCTTGATACCCCTGGCCTCGGCGTCCTTCCTGTGGATCCGCACAATCCAGTAGTAGTAGCCGTCGATCAGGACCCTGTGATCCTTTACGTCATTGACGATGCTGTCTTTGCCGTCTCCCATGGTGTGGAAGCTGTATCGGGGATGGGGAGAAATCAGCTGTAATGGATACTTCTCGTAGAGTTCCTTGCTGTGGTGGCCCTCCCAGGATGGGATATACTTGCTGATGGTCGGCCTCTCGGGGTCCTCCGGATCGAAACGCTTCAGGCTGGAACATTCGAACTCGATCTTGCCGGACTGGGTCTGGAGCCCCTTCCCAAATGACTCGGTGTAGTCCGCGGGAAGGGGGGCCAGCTCCGGGGTATCCTTGGGCCGATCCTCTGCGTACCACCTGAAGGAAACCGGGGCCCTGAGCTCCTCGGGAGGTGCCGGAACCACGTAGTACCCCTTTTTCAGGAACTTCTTCCAGGAAATATGCTTCGGCAGGTCCGTGGCGTCAAAGAGGCGCTTGCACCAATCCAGTTCCGTCACCCCCTCGGAGAAGGGGGCCGCCAGGCCCAGTTTCTTGGCGATTTCCAGGAAGATCTGAAAGTCCGACTTGGACTCACCCAGGGGCTCTATACACTTGTGCTGGAGCACGGCGACCCGGTGATTGCACTGGTCGAAACTGTGCTGGATGTACCCCCCGCAATTGGCGAATTCGCTGATGTCCCACCGCTCGAAACTCGTACACGCAGGCAGGAGGATGTCGGCGAACTTGGCCTCCCCCTCGAACCATATGGACTGGTTGACCACGCATTCCAGGTTTTCACTCCTGTAAGCCCTCGCATACCGGTTGGTATCGCACATGGTGCCGAAATGGGATCCACCGTACTTATAGTAGAGTCTGACCGGGGAGTGGCCCGGGGCCGGGTAGTCGAACCGCATGAACTGCCCTTCGATGGTCTTGGGATCCGTTGGATAACCAAAGGTCCGTCCTTCCAGGATCGCTTCCGGGATTCTCAGCCTCGGCACCCTTTGGTAGACGGTGTTCACCGTAGCGAGTTGGGGCATCCGTTGGTACATATTGACCGCCAGGGCGGTTCCCTCCAGGTCCCCCGACAATCCTCCCTCGGCATAGCCCGGGAAGAAGAAAGTATAATCCACGGGAGCCCCTTGCTGCATTCCCCCCATGTTGATTCCGGGTTTTCCCAGTCCTTGCATGGCCATGAGGCAGACCATGGAACGCGCCCATTCGTTACCTGTGGCGCAGCGGCAGGCGCTCCCGAACCCGGTTATTCCACCCGCCGCCAGGTAGGTTTTCCTGGTGCCCCATTCCCTTGCCAGGGCCCTGACATCCTTAGCCGGAATTCCCGCCTCTTTTTCCTGCCATTCGGGGGTCTTGGGAATGCCGTCCTCCTTCCCCAGGATGTAGTCCCGCCACTTTTCAAATCCCACCGTTCGCCGCGCCACGTAGTCCTTGTCGTAGAGGCCCTCCGTAATCCACACGTAGGCGATGGCCAGGGCCAGGGCATTGCCCGTGGCCGGCCTGGGCGCGAGCCACTTTCCCCCGAGAAGTGCTGCCGTATGGTTGTAGTAGGGATCGATGTGGACCGTCTTGATACCCAGTTCCTTCAACCATTGACGGCGCACGGTCCCCTCAAAGGCGCCGTAAACCCCGCTGGTGGACTCCGGGTCACTGGACCAGAACACCACCATCTCGCAGTGCTTGAGGCAATCTTCCACAGTCCCGTAAGCCTCCGCTCCTCCGAGGCGCATGCTGTAGCCCCAGTGGTGCATGGCCCCCCAGTACCATCCTTCCCAGCTGTCGGGATTGTGGACCACGGGAGTCCAGCCGATTGAATTGAAAAACCGCATCCTCGCGCTCAACCAGTATCCCAGGGCACCCCAGGTATGATGGGATCCGCTCCCGTTCATGATGGCCCCCGGGCCGTATTCCCGCTTTACCCTCTTGATCTCCGATGCCACGATATCCGTGGCCTCATCCCAGCTTATCCGCTCATATCCCGATATCCCACGGTTTCGGCAGTTGCGCTTCCCTTCCGGGTCGAAATCGACCCTTTTCATGGGATAGAGCAGGCGGTCCGGTGAATAGACCATGGATTTCCAGGCCAGGGTGTGAGGGGACACGGTGGTCCTTCGCGGAGGGGTGAAGGTCTTCCCGCGGGCCCGAATCGTCCAGGGTCCGGCGTCCTCCCCGTCGAACTCGATGGGCGTGATCCGCTGGATTTTCCCATCTTTTACATAGACGAAAACGGGGCCTCCGTTGGTATTGCTGGTGTACCTTTTTACCCCGTCGCCCATGTCTGTACCATACTCCCATCCACCCGTAAGAAGCAGGCTGAGGGTTTCCGTGAACCAGGACGTCAACTCGTCCGGGCCTTCCATTCCGATTTGGAAGTTCTTCATCGCGTTGATCTGCTCGAGCTGATCCCGGTTCGGCCTCATGAGTCTGGCTGCAAGCCGGGCATCCCGGTAAGTGATGGTGATGTCCGGTTCCGGATGGATGCCGGCCTTGGAACTCACTTCCCCGTCCTTAAAAATGAAATACCGTCCCCGGGGCTCATCCCGGACCTTGATCTGCGCGATGAAGTTCTTCTCCTTCAACCGCTTCCTGAAGGAAGGCCGTTTCTTGGCGGCATGTTTCATCAACTTCTCAAGCCCAAGAAGGAATGCCGAAAACTGCACTTTTTCAAGAGCCATCTCTTACCCCTACATCCTTGGTTTTCCAGAAACGACACCCTGACAACACAAGATTGGTGGCGCCAGAGCACCCGGGAGAACCCCAACCCCTCTCTCCACTCCCATGTCCCCGGCCATGGGCTAGCCGCCACCCGTCACCTTCAGAAGATGCTCCTTTAACCGGGCCCGCGAGGTCTCAGCCTTTTCGGTGGGCCACTCTTGGAAGCCCCGCCCCGTCTTGAACCCCAGGCACCCCTCTTTCACCAGTTTCCTTAAAAGAGGAGAGGGGTCCGGTGAGCTCTCGAGGTGTTTGAGAATGTATTCGTGTATGGCCAGGGTCAGGTCAGTCCCCACCATGTCCGCCGTTTCCAGTGGACCGAGCACGGGAAGCCGCATTCCGAACCCGTAACGAACACACTCATCCACGGTCGCAGCATCCGCGATTCCGTGTTCCACGATGCTGATCGCTTCCCGCCAGAGGGCATGCTGGAGCCGGTTTCCGACAAATCCCGGCACGTCCTTGTTCACCCGGACAGGGTGCTTTCCGACCGCCTCAAGCAAGGAAAAGGTTCGATCCATGGTTTCATCCGAGGTCTCCCCGCCCCTTACGACCTCTACCAGGGGAACCAGGTAGGGGGGATTCCAGAAATGGGTCCCGACGATCCGATCCTTGTATCTTGACTTTTGGGCGATTTCCGTGATGCTGATGACCGACGTGTTCGTGGCAAGAACGGTCTCCCTGGGGCAGATGGAATCCAGCTCTTCAAAGATGTCCTGTTTGAGCTCCACCTTTTCAACAACGGCCTCCACGACGAAATGGGCGTCCGAGGCCGCCCGTTTCATGTCGACTGTAGGTGTGATCCTGCCAAGGATCCCATCAATGTCTTCCCTGAGTCCGATCCCGTGCTCCGCCATCAAGGCCAGGTTGGATCGGACCATATCCAGGGCCCGGGCCAGAAGTTCCTCCGACAGGTCCACCAGACTCACCTCGTATCCCTTCGCAGCGAAGACCTGGGCGATGCCGTGACCCATGAGGCCGGCGCCCACGACGGCGATGTTTCTTGTTTCCATGTCCTTGCGCTCCCTTCAGCCCGCTGTGTATCCCCCGTCCACGTAAAGGACGGCCCCGGTCATGAAATCCGATGCCCGGGAAGAAAGGAAGATCAGCGTTCCGATGAAATCCTCGGGTTCCCCCAACCTGCCGATGGGTATACGTTTCAGAAAGTTCTTGTAAAAGGCATCATCCTCGAACATCCACTGGGTCAGGGCGGTCCGGAACACGGTCGGCGCGACAGCATTCACGTTGATCTTGTATGGCCCCCATTCGCAGGCCAAGGACTTGGCCATTAGGCTGACCGCGCCCTTGGATGGGCTGTAAGCCGTATAGTTGGCCATGCCCAGCATCCCCCTCGTGGAAGAGACCAGGATGACCTTTCCCCCGCGTCCCTGGGCGATCATGGCCCTTCCCGCCTCCTTGCAGTAAAGCCAAGTCCCCTTGACATTGACGTCCATCACCATCTGCCATTCCTCAACGGGCTGCTCGGTGATTGGAGCAGGTTTGTTGACCCCAGCGGCCGTGATCAGAATATCGATTTCTCCGAAGTGATTCAGGGTCTCCTCAACCACCCTTTTCACGTCCTCATGGACGATCGGGGACCCGGCGCAGAAAGCGGCCCGGCCGCCGGCTGCCTGGATCTCCTCGGCGAGGGGTTTCAGGGTCTCCTCGTTTCGGCCTGTGACCATTACCTTGGCACCTGCCAAGGCCAAGCCCATGGATGCGGCCCGCCCGAACCCGCCCGTGGCGCCCGTGATCAGCGCAACTTTCCCGGACACGTCGAAGAGAGATTTTACGTCGTAGGTTCCTTTCAAGGCTCCCATGTGGTCGACCTCCTTCCGCTAGAAATTCACCTTATCGGGGCCCTTGAGCCCAAGGATCTCCCTCGCCTCGTCCGGCGAAGCAGGTTCAAGACCCAGTTCCCCGGCGATACGAATCGCTTTTTCGACCTGCTCTGCACTGCTCTTAGCGAGCCGTCCCTTGGAGATATAAAGGTTATCTTCGAGACCGACCCGCATGTGCCCGCCCTGGAGCATGTTCACCACCCCCATGGGGAACTGGTGCCGGCCAGCGGCGCAAACGGAGAGCTCAAAATCCCCGAGCACCCGTCGGGCCGTATTTGTCAGGAACACCAGATTGTCGATCGTTGCGGGAATTCCTCCCAGAATGCCGAGCACGAACTGCAGGTAAAGGGGCTTTTTCAGGTAGCCCTCCCGGATAATCTGGGCCAGGTTGGTGATCTGTCCGACATCGTATACCTCCAGTTCCGGTTTCGTCTGGACTTCGTTCATGGTCCGGCAGAACACCTTGAGAGAGGTGAAGGTGTTGGAAAATATGAAGCTCTCGGTGGATTCCAGGAACTCCTTTTCCCACCCGTACTTGAATTCCTTGATCTTTCCCACGATGGGATACAGGGCGAAATTGATGGACCCCGCGTTGAAGGTGGCCATTTCGGGTTTAAGCTCCCGCACCACCGCGATCCGCTCCTCCGGAGTCATGGTGGCCGTGCCCCCGGTTGTAGGGCTCACCACGACCCTGGACCTGGCCTTAATGCCGCTCAGGATTTCCCGGTAGATCTCGACATCCGTCGTCGGCTTTCCATCCTCGGGATTCCGGGCATGCACATGAACCACCGCCGCCCCCGCCTGCTCGCACCTGACCGCCTCGTCAATAAGTTGCTCCGGGGTAAGGGGCAGATAGGGAGACATGGAGGGGGTGTGGATATTGCCCGTCAAGGCGGCCGTGAAAATGACTTTACCCATTCATTTCCTCCAGTTTTGAATGTTTTTGCTCTAAGCGCTTCGCGGCCGTACCGGCCCTAGTCCGGGTAATTGATGACCACGAGCATGCTGGCAGGCTTGTTGGTATGGTTGATCAACTCTCTTCCCTCGTAAGGAGCAAGATAGATGGAGTCCCACTTTCGGAGAACGTATTCCTCCGTCTTGCTCTTTACCGTGATCTCTCCCTCGAGAACGAAGTAGATCTTCTCCAGGGGGGAGTCCTCATAGGCCCATTCCGCCCCCCCGCCCGGCAAGAAATGGGACAGCCCCATCCAGAACCTCTGTGTACCCGTTTCTTCTTTTCCGTGAAGCCTCATGGCCGTCATACCGAAATGTCCGGGTGCTTCGTAAGATTTTACATCCTTCAGCTCCACCTTTTTCATGATGCCGATCCTCCTTTCGGCTCGCTGTTCTGCGGGTTATCGCCCGTGCCCGGTCAGGCTCCCCGGGGCCCTTTGCGGGGAAAAGGCAAGGCCTCCCCCTTTCCCCATCATTTCTATTGCCTGCTTGGAAGGCCTTGCCCCGACCCTGTCCAGGGCTGCCGGACGTCCGAATCCCAAAAAGGGAGATCCATTCCAATCACCGAATCCACCGCACCCCGGTCCCTCCGGGTGCTTCGTTTAGCGCAAATTTCCAGATTCGGGTTATTGATCCCCGCTGTCCACGATAGCCACCAGGCGGACTATGGACCCGTCTCCCTTCTCCCAACGGATGGGAAATCCCACCAGGGTTACCCGCATGCCGGTAACCTGATCGATGTCTCCGCCGACGTTCTCGTAACCCATGATCCCGTTCCCCAGCAGGGCGCGGTGACAGGGTTCCCAGTAAGGGAAATCCTCCTTGACGTCCCTTCCCGTTTCCTTCCGGTATTCCTCGCACACATCCGGGAGCAGGGGACCCGGGCCATGGGGACCGATGGCTGTCCCCAGGGGGTGATCCAGGGCCTGCTGATCCACGCCCACACACTTGACCCCCTTTTCCACGAACCATTCCCCCGCTTCCTTGTACAAGCCCGGGGAATAGGCGAAGTATTTCTTGTTGTCTCCCCAGTACTTGTGCCAACCGCTGTTGATGATAACGATGTCTCCCTTCTCTATCTTCGGCCTCGCCTTTTCCAGATCATCCGGAGTGATCACCTCCCATTTTCCTTTCGGGATGCTCACCACCACCCCCGTGCCGTAATACTTCTCCAGGGGGATCTCATCGGTGTACTCCAATCCCTCGATTACGTGGGCCGGTGAATCGGCATGGGTCGTGCAATGCATGAAAGTCGTTATTTGTTGCGAAAGGACGCCGGACTTGGCGTGATAATGGAAGCGCTCGATCTTCACGTCAGGGAAATAGGGCCAGAGCGGACAATTGTGGCCGAATTTGTGGCTGAGATCGACAAGTTTGACCTTTCCCATTTTTTGAAAACCTCCCTTTTGCATATTTCCCGGCTATTGCGGAATCCACCCAATACCCCCACCCCGGAGAAGGGCCGCAGCCGGGATCCTTCCTCTCTCCAGGGGGACTCGGGGATGAACGCCGGAACGGGTCCCCTGGGAAAAACCCAGCAGGCGTTTTAATCCAAGGAGGGAAATCCCCTTCTTGCGATCCCCGGCATCCATCAAAAAAGGGAAAATCCGGCCCCCAGCGAGCCCGTGAATGCCTCGCCCGGACACGGTAACGATGCTCCGGAAGGGGCCCGGATCTCCCCCGGGTTGCAAGGGCGTTCCTTACTTGCGGATCGGAAAAATTTCACCCGTCAACGGGATATTGGGATGTTCGCCGTTATAGACGATCTTGATCTCCCAGGGGAACTTGTCCCCCTTGACCCATTGCCCCCCCACCACGGGAGTCCGACTGTAATTCTGCTCGTTGTATTGGATGGGGCCCACCATGGTGTTCAGGCGTGTTTCGGCGATGGCCTTTCGGATCTTCTTCTTATCCAGACTCCCCGCCCGGGTGAGCACATCGGCCAGGATCTCGTACCCGGCATACTTGTAACCCAGGGTCGCGAGAGGTTGTTTTCCGGTGGCCTTTGTCCACGCATCACAGAGTTCCTTGGCCGAATAGCCGGCCAGGGAACTGCTGAAGGGATGGTGAGGGCTCCACCAGACTTCCGTAGTCAGACCGTTGGGAAGGTCTCCCCCCAGGGCCGCCACGGCGGAGGGGAACAGGATGGCCTTTCCGATGGTGGCCGCTTTGGGAATGAATCCCAGCCGATGGCATTGTCTCCAGGCCGTCACGAAATCCGGCGGGATCATATTGCCGAGGATGATCTCGACCTTTTCCTTCTTCCATCCGTCGATAAAGGAGCTGAAGTCCTGCATGCCGTAAGGAAACCGCCCCAGGTCCACGACCTTGTACCCCCGGGGTTCCAGGGCCTTTTTGAAGGTGGCGGACCAGGACACGCCATCGGGATCGTTCCCCATGAGAATTCCAACCACCTTATTGGTATTGAGCTTTTCCCACATGCCGATGTAAGCCGGAACGATGTCTTTCTCTACGGACCAGAAAGCGTGAAAGACCCACTTATAGGGTCCGCCCTCCAGCCATGGTTCGAGCGGCGAGTCCAGGGAAATCCCGGGGACCCGGTATCTCTCACATATGCTCGAGATGGGGTTGACCGTGTCCGGCGTGTGGTAGAACACCATGAGATCCACCTTGTCCTTCACGATCAGCCTGGAGGCCACCTCGGCCGCCTTCGTCGGATTGCTCTCCGTGTCCACCACCTTGATCTTGACGGGCAGCTTCTTCCCCAATTCCTTCAAGTAGATGCCTCCGTCCCGGTTGATTTCCGCAAGCGCCCTTTCATCCGTCCAGGGAGTCCCCTCTCCGAAGGAAGCCAGAGGCCCCGTTGTGGGATTGGGCCTTCCGATCAGGATGTAGTCCCGCTTAGCGGCCTCGGCCCTTCTTGCCGAGCCCGGGAACACCAGTCCCGAGGTTACAGCCGCTCCCACGGCAATGGCCCCCTTCTTCATGAATTCCCGCCTGTTCATGCCTTTCCGCTCTACCCCTTTGTTCTCCCTCTTCTCTTTCATTTTTCTCCCTCCTGACTTCTCGGATAAAGGTTGTCTTTCTTTTCCACCACAGACCGCCCTCCTAGACCCTGCGTGGAGAGAGGATCTCGAACCCGGTTTTCTCCTGCAGCGTCCCCATGATTCCCTTGGGAGCAGCCAAGATGATCGTAATGGCGATGATCCCCAGGATGAGCATGCTCACGGAACCGTACTCGGCCAACCACTGGGAAAGGAGCACGTAAACGAAGGTCCCCACCAGCGGCCCCTCGACGGTGCCGATTCCGCCGATGATGACGATGAAGACCAGCTTCACCGTCCAGTCCATGGCAAAAGCCTTGTATGGCTGGATGAAAATCTGGAAAAGATAAAACACGCCCGCCGTCGCCCCGGTGATGAAGGCCGCCACCAGGAAACAGAACAGCTTGCAGCGGAAGACCTCGACTCCCATGGTCTCGGAGACTTCCTCGTTGTCCCGCATGGCCATGAGCCCCAGGCCCACCGGTGAACGCAGAATCACGTAGACCGCGGCCAAGCCCACCGCCCCCATGATGAAAGCGGCGTAGTAGATAGCGGACATGGAAGGAGGATTCTCCGGCTTAATGAAGAGCCCGGTGGCGTACTTCACGTACTTCCAGTTGCTGAACCACAACATGAGCATTTCGGCGAACACCCACGTGCCGATGGCGAAGTAAATTCCCCTCATCCTGAAGATGAATAGGGACATGAAAAGGGCGAGAAGAACTGAGAAGACTCCGCCCAGGAAAACGCTCAGCCAGACATTGACCCCGTAATAGTTGATCATCACCGCCATGGAATAACCGCCGAAGCCAATGAAGGCCTGTTGTCCAAGGGAAAGCAGTCCCGAGTAACCGACGAGGAGATTCCACATCTGAGACAGAGCCAGGTAGAGGCAGAAAAGGAGACAAAAAAGGAGCACGTACTCCGTTCCCCAAAGAGGCACGGTGCCCAGTCCCGCGAAGAGGAACACGATGATCGACCACTTGCTCAATGCGCGAATTTTCACTATTTCACCTTAGATCTTTCCGAATATCCCCTGGGGCCGAATACCGAGTACGACGAGGAATACCCCGTATCCAACGAGGAGCTGGTATCCCGGGCCCACGAAGTGGGCGCCCAGCGTCTGGGACACGGCCAGAATGACCCCGCCGGCCAAGGTCCCTTTGACGCTCCCCACCCCTCCGATAATGATGACCCCGAATGCGATGATCAGGTACTGGGCCCCGGTATGGGGATAAAAAGTGAAAGTCATCCCCACCAGGACGCCCGCAATCGCTGCGGTCATCATGGCGATACCCATGGCGTAGGCATAGATGTGCTTGGTGTTGATCCCCATCAACCGGGCACCGATCTCATCATCCGAGGCCGCCCGAATGGCCCGCCCGAGATAGGTGAACTTGAAGAAGGCCTGGAGCCCGAAAATGACGGCCACCCCAATCACGAAGTCCACGAAATAGATCACCGGCAGGTTCAATGATCCTCCAAGGTCCATCGTCTTGACGGAGAGCCCTGTCATCAAGCTCCTGGCGTCCGGAGTGAAAACCAGGAGAAGAAAATTCTGAATTATGATGGAAAGCCCGAAGGCCACCAGGAGCGGCGGCTCCATTTCCTTTCCAAGGACCCGGTTCAGCAGGAAACCCTGGACGAAAAAACCGACGAAGAACATGACCGGAACGACGGCGAAAAGAGTCAGGAGGGGACTGATGCCTAACCAGGAAACCAGCACCAGGCTGAGATAGCTCCCCAGGATCATGAGATCGCCATGGGCCAGGTTGACCAGCTTGACGATACCGAACATGGTGGACATGCCGAGGGCGATCACGGCGTAGAGACCGCCCAGCAGTATTCCATTAAGGATCGGTTGAATAAGACTTTCCAAGGGCTTCTCCCCCCTTGAGTCAAACTCCGAAATAGGCCTTCTTCACCTGGTCTTCGGAAAGGGCGGAGGGCTTCCCTTCCAGGGCGATTCTCCCCTCGAGCATGACGTAGGCCCGATCCGCGGCCTTTAGGCTGCGCTTGACGTCCTGCTCCACGAGGACGATCGTGATGCCCTCCTGGTTGATTTTCACGAGCCGCTTGTAAATATCCTTGATGATTACCGGCGCAAGCCCGAGGGAGATCTCGTCGCAGAGCATCAACTTCGGCTCACTCATCATGGCCCGGGCCACGGCCAGCATCTGCTGTTCCCCCCCGCTGAGGGTATCCGCCATCTGGTGGCGCCTTTCCTTCAAACGGGGGAACAGCTCGTAGAGCCTTTCCAGGACCTCCCCCTTCCTGGAGCGCGCCCTTGGAATATAGGAGCCCATCACGAGGTTCTCGTAAACGCTGAGACGTGCGAAGACACGCCTTCCTTCCGGGACGAGGGTCATTCCCATGGGAACGATCTGGTGGGGAGAAAGTCCGTCTACCCTCTTCCCGTTGAACTCGATGGTTCCCTCGCTGGGACGCATCAATCCCGCCACGGTGTTCAAGAGGGTGGATTTCCCGGCCCCGTTCGCCCCGATCACCGAAACGATCTCCCCCTTTCTTACTTCGAGGGAGACGTCCCAGAGGGCCTTGAAATCTCCGTAATGGACCTCCAGATCATTCACCTTCAGGGCTGTTTCTCCATTCACTCCTCTTCCTCCGCTCCGAGGTAACACTCCAGGACCTCCTCGGAACCCATCACTTCCTTGGGATCGCCGCAGTGAAGCCACCGCCCTTCCGAAATCACCAGCAACCGGTCCACACCCTCAGACATCATCATCAGGATGTGCTCGATCCAAAGAATGGTGATTCCCTGCCTCTGGATCTCTTTCACGATGCCGATGACCTGTTCCGTTTCGGCCTCGGTAAGCCCTCCCGCGACCTCGTCGAGAAGGATGAGTTTCGGCCGGGTGGCCAGGGCACGGCCCAGTTCCAGCTTCTTTCGATCCAGGAGGGGAAGGCCGCCAGCCAGCCTGTCCTTCAAAGGATGAAGGCCGATCAGATCCATGATCTCGAGTACCTCCACTCGGGCCTCCCTCTCCTTGAGGCCGCCTCCGTGCACGGCTGCCACCAGCAGGTTCTCGAAAAGGGTCATCTTGCCGAAGGGGCGAGGAATCTGGTAGGTGCGGCCCATTCCGAGCCGGCACCTCTTGGAGGGGGACAACCAGGTGATGTCTCCCCCCCCGAAGGTGATGGTGCCGCTCTCCGGTTTAAGGATGCCGGTCAGGAGGTTGAAAACCGTGGTCTTTCCAGCCCCGTTGGGCCCCATCAAACCCAGGATCTCTCCCTCCCTGACCTCGAAAGACAGGTTATCCACCACCACCAGTTTTCCGAAAGTCTTTCGCAGATTCCTCGCTACCAGGATATCCGTCATCAGCCCTCCCATGAAAGGTGAGGATCTCCCCCCATCGGTACGCCTTCCCCCGGTCCAGAGCAACGGGAGCCTCCGACCCTCGCGGATAAAGGGCCTTGTCATCCCCCGGGTCAGGGACTCTCCTCTCCCTTTTCCGATCCATGGTTCCTGAGTTTCTTCACCAACTCGAATCCTTTCGTGGAAGACACCTCGTGGAAATGGATTTCCGGGGGGTCATCGGCCATGTCCATCACGGCCAGGATCTTCAGGAAATCATCGGAGAGTACATGTCGCTTGAGATCCGCCGGGGAATTCCATTCCTCCACCAGGATGAGGTCGTCATCGTTGTTCACGTCAGAGTAAAGCCGAATGCCCTTGCATCCGGGCTGTACCGAGATCGGCCCGGAAAAGGACTCGAAGATGTTGATGACATCGGATCTCTTAGAAGACGGGACCTTTACGGTCAAAACCACCAGATACATCCCGGGAACCTTTCACTTTCCTCGATCTCTTGCTCCTTACGCGAACATCCCAATAAGGGGTCCCTTCTTTAACGAAATCAAGATTCCTGCCAAAAAAATCGGCGGCCGGAAATACGTTCCAAGCCGCCGATATCAAAGCTTTTCTATTCCCTAAGGAAAAGAGGTCCGGACAAACACCGGGAATTGCTTGCGTGAAATGTCGCGAGTTTCGCAATATATCGCAGATCACCTTGGCCTTTCGATGTCGAGTCTTTTCATTCTTGATCTCAGGGTAGACTCCTTCAGGCCCAGGAGTTCCGCGGCGCCCCTCCTTCCACTCACACGCCAGCCTGTCTTTTCCAGGGTCTTTACAATGTACTGCCTTTCAACCTCTTCGAGTGTCTTGATCTCCTCCGGATTGGAAACCTCCGTTTCCAGCCGGTCGATGATCAGGGTTTCTCCGTTGCTCAGGATCAACGCCCTCTCAATGACATTCCTCAGTTCCCTCACATTTCCCGGCCATGAATAGCCCTGCAGGAATTCCATGGTTTTCTTGGGGATGTGCTTGATGGATTTTCCCATGCTCTGGGAAAACTCCTCTACAAAGGCCCAGACGAGGAGAGGGATATCCTCCCTGCGCTCCCTCAAGGGCGGCAAGGTGATGGGGAACACATTCAAGCGGTAATAGAGGTCCCTCCTGAATTTCTTCTCCTTGACCAGTTCGGCGAGGTCGTGGTTGGTGGCGGCGATCACCCGGACGTCCACGGAGATCGTCTCCGGGCTCCCGAGCCGTTCGAATTTGTTGTCCTGTAAGACCCGCAACAGCTTGGCCTGGAGTTCGAGGGGGAGATCTCCTACCTCGTCAAGGAAAATCGTAGAACCGTCAGCCGCTTCGAAACGCCCCACCTGCTTGGAGACGGCACCGGTAAAGGCCCCCTTTTCCCGCCCGAACAACTCGCTCTCGATCAGGGTGGCCGGGAGAGCGGCGCAGTTTACCTTGATCATGGACCGGCCTTTGCGGGGGCTCATGTTGTGAATCGCCCGTGCCAGGAGTTCCTTTCCAGTACCCGTCTCACCCAGGATGAGGACGCAGGTATCCTCCTTGGCCACTTTTTCGGCGGCGCTCAGAACCTTTTTGATGGCAAGGCTCTCCCCGATGATCTCCTCATGCCTGTAACGGATCTCGATCTCCTGGCGGAGATAGATGTTTTCTTCTTCCAGGCGGTTCTTCAGGGCCTTGATCTCCTCGAAGGCCCTTTTCAGGTTTTTCTCCGCCTCCTTCCTCTCCGTGATATCCCGGGTCAAGGAAAGAAACAGGGCCTGGTTCCCCAGGTTCAGACGGCCCAGGCGGACCTCGACGGGAAACCTGCTCCCGTCCTTTCGCCGATGAACACCTTCAAAGGTGATGTACTGGCCTGGAGACAGGGAATTCCAAAAGCGCGGTTTGTGCCGCTTGTGGCCGACTTCGATATCCACGTCCGAGATCTTCATTTCCAGGAGTTCTTCCCGGGTGTAACCCAGGCTCTCGCAGGCCTGCCGGTTGACATCGAATATCTTGCCGTTGAAGTCGTGGATAAAGAAGGCGTCACCGGCCTGTTCCACGAGCATCCTGAACCGCTTCTCGCTTTCGTGGAGGGAATTCTCGGCCTCCTTTCTTTTCGTGACATCCACGATGAAAGCCTCGTGAAAAACCGCACGGGAATTTTTCAAGATCACCCGAGCGCTCAGACTGATCCAGATGGCTCTTCCATTCCGGCCCAGGGCTTCCACCTCTACCCCGTCCACGAAGCCCTTTTCCTTCATCTCCTGCAGAATGTTCTCTCTGTCTTCGGGATTCAAAAAGAGGATCGATTCATTGGGAATGGCTTCCATGAATTCTTGAGGTGAGGAAAAGCCGAATATATTGGCAAGCTTCCGATTCACCAGGAGGATCTTCCCTTCTTCGGTGGAACGCAATATCCCGACAAGGGCATTGTCTATGAGGTTCTGGAATCGTTTCCTCCTTGCGGAAACGGAATTTTCCACGCCGGGTCTCTTTGCGATCGCTCTCTCGAGTCTCGCCAGCCTCTGCTCCAATTCTTCGTAATTGGGTATCTTTCCCATGTCCTGCTGCCTCCCTGGGGTGGGGGAAGAAAATACGGGGTTAAATCTCGCAAACGTGGGACAAGGGGTCCGGAGGATTTGTTGCATTTGAATAGACAACTATGGGTCGATAAAACCCGTCAGGTTCCGGACTTTTTCGGTTGTATTTATCTGCGATTTCCCATTCACGAGAGAAACGGCATTTTTATTCACAAAGGATCTACCTGGAGTTTAATATTAGAATTAACATGTTTTCTCTCTTAATAAAACAGGTTATGGGCTCTGAGCCGCTCGAAGCTTCCCCTTGATCCTCCCCTAATCCCTTGAAATAACCAGGCCGGAAAATTCGGAATCAAACAAAAAAACCCAGTGAGTGGGTATTTCAATGCGATATCTGTCTCCAACCCGGAATAGAGCACCCGGATCCCTGCCGGCATGGAAAAAAGGAATCCAACGCCGGGTTTTGGCTTTTTTCGAACTTCTTTAAGGGTTGACGCCCTTTTGCACAGGAAATTCCTTTTGTGTTAAGATGAAAGACTTTCATAATCGTTTTCCCCAGAAAAATTCGATCCAGGCGGTACAATACCGCGCGCTTGGGGTACCCGGCCGGTTCAGGGAGATCTTGATTCCGCCGGCATCCTGCGGAATCCGAAAAGGGAGACATAATCATGGCCGATTTTCACCAGGAAGGCATCATCACGACCCTCCACGGGCTATACGAGGCCTTTGACCGAGAAGAATACTTGGATATACTTGAACGGAAGCTGGAGGAATACGCGCGTCACGTCCACATCAGCCTCCTTCTCCCTTCCCTTTATTCTGAGATCCAAAACCCCGTTGCCCTCGACCAGATCCTGGAAGAAATCGGAAAGGTGAATTACCTTCACAGGGTCGTTGTGGCCCTCGGCGGCGCCCAGGAAGAATCCAAGTTCCGGAAAGCGAAAAAGTATTTCAGCCGGCTCCGGAAACCCGACCTGGATGTAAAGGTGGTATGGGTCGAAGGGTCGCGTATTCAAAAGGTATTACAGGAGATCCAGGAGAGGGACATCTCCACGGGTGTACAGGGGAAGGGTCAATCTGTCTGGGTCGCCCTTGGTTATCTTTTCGCCAAGGAGGACTGCCACGTCATCGCCCTTCATGATTGTGACATCCTTACCTATGACCGCATCCTCCTCGGGCGGCTCATAGAACCCACGGCCAATCCCAACAACGACTTCGAGTTCTGCAAGGGATACTATCCGCGGATCTCGCCTGAGGAGCGCACCATGAAGGGCCGGGTCACCCGGATCTTCGTAACCCCCTTTGTGGACACCATGAGCCGCATAATGCGAGAGAGGGGAATGAACGAACTTCGCCGCTTTTTCAGCTACCATCGGACCTTCAACTATCCCCTCGCCGGGGAAATCAGTTTCGTGACCCGACTCGCCCGTGGCATCAGCATCGCTTACGACTGGGGGCTCGAAGTGAGCACCCTCTCGGAAGTTTACAAAAGGGTCATTCCCCCAAAGATCGCCCAGATAGATCTCGCCCCCAACTACGACCACAAGCACCAGGAACTGTCCCAGGAGGACGCCGGGAAAGGTCTTCACAGGATGGTCGTGGATATCGCCAAATTCTTCCTGAACTATGTCCGATCCCACGGATTCCCCTTGGACGATGCCACCGTGGATATGATCCTCCATTCCTATTACGAGAACACCCTGGGCTTCATCAAGAGTTACAGCGACGATGCGGAAGTGAACGGTCTCTACTATGACCGGTACCAGGAAGAACTGACGGCCCAATACTTTCGAGGGTTCCTCTGGACGGCCTGGGAGCAGATCAAGGGACCCCATCAAAGCACCCTTATCCCTCCCTGGAACCGGGTCGCATACAGTGTCCCCAATATCTACAACATGCTCCTTGAGGCGGTTGAGACGGACAACGCTTGAGGGGCCTCCATCTTAAATCGGTAGTAACATTTTGCCCTTATGAAATACATGAATAGAGGATCAGCATCCTTTCTATGTTCGAAAGTCTCCCCGGCTGGTCTTTTTAGGCGACTAATCTGCGGGGGATCCCTGCCCCCTCCGCATTCTCGACTTCCTCGAGCTGCGGTTTCCCCCACGGATAAGTCACCAAAAGACGGCGCCCTTACGACAGTCACCCCGAAAGGATACTGACCCTCTATCGACAGGTTAGAAAAGAGCTAAGCTGTTACAATCGGTACGATCGATCACTAAAAAGGTTCTTCCTATGAAATCGAAGCTGAAGGTGCTTTTCCTTTCCCCGGAAGCCGTACCCTTTGCCAAGACGGGAGGGCTGGCCGACGTCGCCGGGGCCTTGCCGCGGGCCCTGAAGGCCCTGGGGATCGACGTCCGTCTTGTTCTCCCCTATTATCGTTCGGTACGAAGAAAGGATTTCCATGTCCGGCCTTTCAAAGAAAGGCTGTCCATTGCCCTGGGCAGGGAAAAACTTCCCGCGAAGATTTTCGAAACATCTACTGAAGATGGAATCCCGGTTTACCTCTTAGAGAGGGAAGATCTCTACGACCGGCCCAACCTTTACGGAAATACGGAGGGAGATTACTATGACAACCTGGAGCGCTTTACCTTTTTCACCCGGGGTGCGCTCGAAATTGCCAGGCACCTCTCCTTCCGCCCCCACGTCATCCATTGCAACGACTGGCAATGCGGCCTGGTTCCCGCCCTCCTAAAGGGGCCTTACCGAAACGATTCGAAGCTCGGATCCCCGTACGTGGTGTTCACGATCCACAATCTGGCCTACCAGGGATTGTTTCCCGGCGAAAAGCTGCCTGTAACAGGGCTCTCTCCCAAAGAATTTTTCCACCCGGAGGGCCTGGAGTTTTTCGATAATATCAGCCTCCTCAAGGCAGGTATAGTTTACTCTCGGGCCGTTACCACCGTGAGCCCAACCTACGCCAAGGAGATCCAAACCCCGGAATACGGCGCAGGAATGGAAGGCATCCTCAGGAAAAGGAAGAAGGACCTTTACGGCATCCTCAACGGTGCGGACTACGACCACTGGGACCCGGCCCGGGACCCCTGTCTCCCGGCCCGCTACACCCCGGAACATTTAACCCCTAAAAAGGCCTGCAAAAAGGCCCTGATTGAAGAGATGGGCCTGGAGTCTTCCCTCCTGAAAAGGCCCCTCCTGGGCATGGTGACTCGACTTGACCGTCAGAAAGGCCTGGATCTACTCATTGCTGTCCTGGATGAGGTCATGGCCCTGGACGTTGGGCTGGTAATATTGGGCTCCGGGAATGAAAAGATCCAACGAGACCTTCGGGAGGCCGCAGGACGCTACCCGCGGCGGTTCGGGCTTTCTCTTGGTTTCAACGAGCCCCTGGCCCGCAGGGTCCTGGCCGGCGCGGATCTCCTGCTCATCCCGTCCCGGTATGAACCGTGCGGGCTGACCCAAATGTACGCCCTTAAGTACGGGACCGTACCCTTGGTAAGGGCTACCGGCGGACTGGAGGATACGGTCACACCCTTTAGTCCATCCACAGGGAAGGGGACCGGGTTCAAATTCCGCCCTTTCGACGGAAAGGCCTTTCTGAAAGCACTGAAAAAGGGCATCCGGCTCTTCCAGAGAAAGGATCTCTGGGAGATCATTATGCGAAACGGCATGGCGGAGGACTTCTCCTGGACCCGATCGGCCCGGGAATATGTTAGACTTTATCATGGCCTGCTCAAGAAACGCCGAGGAAAAACAAATGCCTGAACCTGTTCGCACGGACATCAGTCTGTTGAGTGAAGAAGATCTTCACCTGTTCAATGAAGGCAACCATTTTCGTCTTTACGAGAAGCTGGGGGCCCACACTATGGGGCACGACGGAGAGCAGGGGACCTATTTCGCCGTCTGGGCGCCGGATGCGGAGCAGATATTCGTCATCGGGGATTTCAATGGATGGGACAAAACGAGTCATCCCTTGCGCCCCAGGGGCCGATCGGGGATCTGGGAGGGTTTCATAGCTGGGGTAACCAAGGGGGATACTTACAAGTTCCACGTCCGGTCCCGCTATCATCTTTACCGAGCGGACAAGGCCGATCCTTTTGCTTTTTACACCGAGGTGCCCCCGCGGACCGCCTCCCGGGTCTGGGACCTTGATTACCCTTGGAACGATCGGGAATGGATGACTCATCGTGAAGAACGCATGCGACCTGAGGCTCCGATGGCAATCTACGAGGTCCACCTCGGATCCTGGGCAAGGGTTTCCGAAGAGGGGAACCGGTCCCTGACATACAGGGAGATGGCACCCAGGCTCGTTGAACATGTGAGGGAAATGGGGTTCACCCACGTGGAATTTCTCCCTGTCATGGAACACCCCTTTTATGGTTCCTGGGGATACCAGACCTTGGGCTATTTTGCACCCACCAGCCGTTACGGGACGCCCCAGGACTTCATGTTCCTTATCGATACCCTCCACCAGGAGGGCATCGGTGTCATCCTGGACTGGGTCCCGTCTCACTTTCCTACGGATGAGCACGGGCTCGGCTTCTTCGACGGCACCCATCTCTATGAACACGAGGATCCCCGCAAGAGCATCCATCCGGAATGGAACAGCTTTATCTTCAACTACGGAAGAAACGAGGTCCGAAGCTTCCTGATCAGCAGCGCTCTTTTCTGGCTGGACAAGTACCATGTGGACGGGTTTCGTGTGGACGCCGTGGCCTCCATGCTCTACCTGGACTACGGGCGAAAGGATGGAGAATGGATCCCGAATCCTTACGGGGGAAGGGAAAACATCGACGCCATCGCCTTTTTGAAAAAACTTAACGAAGAAATCTACCGAAACTATCCCCAGGTGCAGACCATTGCCGAGGAATCCACGGATTGGCCCATGGTATCCAGGCCGACTTACCTGGGTGGACTGGGATTCGGCATGAAATGGGACATGGGTTGGATGCACGACACGCTGCAATACATGTCAAAGGACCCCATCCACAGGGGCTACCACCATGACAAGCTGACCTTTAGAATGCTCTACGCCTTTCATGAAAACTTCGTGCTCCCGTTATCCCACGACGAGGTCGTATACGGAAAGGGCTCTCTCCTCAGGAAGATGCCCGGGGACGAATGGCAGAAATTCGCCAACCTGCGGCTCCTCTTCGGATACATGTACGCCCTGCCCGGGAAAAAGCTTCTATTCATGGGATTAGAGTTCGGCCAATGGAACGAATGGGACCACGAGACAAGCCTCCAGTGGCACCTGCTGGAATCTCCCCTCCACCTCGGGATTTCACAATGGGTGCGGGACCTCAACTTCCTCTACCGGGAAGATCCCTCCCTCCACGAACTGGATTTTGATCCGGAGGGTTTCGAGTGGGTGGACTGCACCGACTCCCATGCCTCTGTCGTAAGCCTGCTCCGTAAGGACCGATCCAACAAGAATCCTCTTCTCATCGTCTGCAACTTCACCCCGGTCCCCCGGATCGGTTACCGGATCGGAGTCCCGAACGGAGGGTTCTGGAGGGAAATCCTGAACAGTGACGCCAGGGAGTACGGTGGAAGCGGATTGGGGAACATGGGAGGGATGGAGGCTGAGCCTGTTCCGGCCCATGGCAGGGGGTTTTCCCTGAACCTGACACTCCCCCCATTAGGAGTGCTTTATTTCAAGGGGGTGGCGATTGCTCGGGGCCATGATAAAATGGATGAAACACCGACACTCGAACCCTCGACCCCTTGAACCTTACAGGACCAAACCGAGAACCGGAGTCTTCTATCAGGTGACGGGATTATTTGCTCTCTGAGGATAAACCGAAGAGGCGTTAAATCCGATGGAAAAATACATTTGCATCCATGGCCACTTCTACCAGCCCCCCAGGGAAAACCCCTGGATCGAGGCCGTGGATCTGCAGGACTCGGCTTACCCTTACCACGATTGGAATTGCAGGATCACAGCGGAATGTTATGCCCCGAACGCGAAGTCCAGGATCCTTGATGAAAAAAACAGAATCGTCCACCTGGTCAACAATTATTCCAGGATCAGCTTCAACTTCGGCCCCACCCTGCTCTCGTGGATTGAAGTGAATGTTCCCTGGGTCTATGAGGCTATCTTAGAGGCCGACCGGGAGAGCATGAAACGCTGCTCGGGTCATGGAGCCGCCCTGGCCCAGGGTTATAATCACCTCATCCTCCCCCTTGCCAACCACCGGGACAAGGTCACCCAGGTGCTTTGGGGAATTCGGGACTTCGAGCACCGCTTCGGGAGGCCTCCCGAAGGGATGTGGCTTCCGGAGACGGCCGTCGACCTGGAGACCCTGGATATCCTTGCCGAACAAGGCATTCTTTTTACGATCCTGGCGCCCCATCAAGCCAAAAGCGTCCGTCCCATCGGGGAGAAGGAGTGGCGGGATGCGGGCAAGGGGAAGATCGACCCGACCATGGCTTATAGCCTCACCCTCCCTTCTGGCCGCTCCATCGCCCTCTTCTTTTACAACGGAGGTCTTTCCCGGGCCGTCGCCTTTGAAAACCTTCTGGAAAACGGTGAGATGTTCGCCCGGCGCCTCATGGAGGCCTTCTCCAAGGACCGCGACCATCATCAACTCGTCCACATCGCCACGGATGGAGAGAGTTACGGACATCATCACCGCTTCGGAGACATGGCCCTGGCCTATGCTTTGAACATCATAGAGCATGACGGTTCCGTAAGGCTCACCAACTACGGGGAATTCCTGGAAAAACACCCTCCCACCTGGGAGGTGAAGATCGCTGAAAACACATCCTGGAGCTGTGCCCATGGGGTGGAGCGATGGCGGGAGCACTGCGGCTGCCACACGGGAACCCATCCCGAATGGAACCAGCGCTGGCGGAGGCCCCTGAGGGAGGCCCTTGACCGGCTTCGGGATTCCCTGGTCCCCGCATTCGAGGAAAAGGCCGGGATCTTTCTGCGAGATCCCTGGAAGGCCAGGGACGACTATATTGATATCGTTCTCGACCGGTCCCCATCAACCCTCGCGGCCTTCCTCGAAAGGCACGGGATCCGACACCTAAGGCCTGAGGAGACGCGGGTCCTTCTCCAACTGCTGGAGCTCCAGCGGTACGCCCTGCTCATGTATACGAGCTGCGGCTGGTTCTTTGACGAACTCACGGGCATAGAGACCCTCCAGGTCCTCCAGTACGCAGGCAGGGTCCTCCAGTTGGCCCGGGAGGCCCTGGGTATGGATCTCGAGGGGCCTTTTCTGGAGATCCTGGGGCGAGCCCAGAGCAACTTGCCCGAATACGGGGACGGCCGGCAGGTCTTCCGGGAATTCGTGGAACCGGCGGTGGCTGATCTCCACAGTGTCTGCGCCCATTATGCCCTCAGCTCCCTTTTCAGGGATTATGAGGAAAAAGCCCGCATTTATTGTTACGACGTCCGTAGGGAGGACCAAAAAGCGGCCCGGTCCGGAAAGACCCGTCTCCTGGCCGGTAAGGCGGAATTGACCTCCCGGATCACCACCGAATCCGCCCGTCTTGTATTTTGCGCCCTTCACCTTGGAGACCACAACATGGTCTGTGGGATCCGGGAATTCCGGGATGAAACCGCGTATCAGGCCCTTCTGGGAGAAATTTTCCAGGCCTTCGAAGGTGGAGACGTTCCGAGCACTATCCGCCGAATGGACGCCCGTTTCGCCCCCTTCACCTATACTTTGAAATCCCTTTTTCGGGACGAACAAAGGCGGATTCTCCGTCTAATCATGTCCCCCGTGCTGGCGGAGGCGGAGAATGCCTACCGGCAGCTCTATGAATATTATGGCTCCATGATCCGCTTTCTCAAGGCCACGAAAAACCCCATCCCCAGGGCCCTCTCCATCGCCGTTGAATTCGTGATCAACGCAGACCTCAAGCGGGCCTTTGAAAAGCGGCCCCTTGATCCCGGTCGGATCAACGATCTCCTGAAAGAGGCCCGGCTCACGGGTTCTTCCCTCAAGGGGGAAACCCTCGAATACGCCTTGAGGAAATCCCTGGAAGCCATGGCGGAGGATCTTTCCCGTTCTCCCCGTGATCTGGAGAGGCTCCGGGAACTCGCAACCGCCCTGAAAATCCTTAACACACTTCCCTTCCAGGTCAATCTCTGGACCATTCAGAACACCTGTTACGACATCCTGGAAATAAGCTATGAAGCCATGAAAATGAAAGCCGAGCAGGGGGACAAGACCGCCGCTGAATGGATGCTGAACTTCTCTACCCTGGCGAAGAAACTTTCGATCCGGCTCCCGGAAGGGACCTGACCCTGGAGCGGCATCCCCCGGGCTCCAACTTGGAGCTAAAGGATGGACGATCACTACTATAAGGAGAAACTTTCCGCCGAACGCCTCAGGCGGTGTTACGAAATCGCCCCGCCCCGGGTGAAACAATACCTGGAGGCCGAAATCGCTTTCGTACTGGAAAGAATCCGGCACCGACACCTGGTCCTGGAACTGGGCTGCGGCTATGGCCGGGTCCTGAAACGGATCTTGGGGCATGCCCAAATCGTGGTGGGGATCGACAACTCCCTGGAGAGTCTGGCCCTGGCCCGGGAAGAAGTGGGCAGCCATCCTGCATGCCGCCTGGCTGCCATGGACGCATCCAGGCTCGGATTTCGAAAAGGGGTTTTCCACCGGGTACTGTGCATACAGAACGGTATTTCCGCCTTCAAGGTGGAGCCGCGCCGCCTTGTCCAGGAGGCCCTCCGCGTAACCCGCCGGGGAGGGAAAGTCCTGTTTTCCAGTTATTCGCACAGATTCTGGAACGAACGCCTGGAGTGGTTTCAAAGGCAGGCGGAACAGGGTCTCCTCGGGGAGATCGATTACGAGGCCACCGGCAACGGGGTTATCGTCTGCAAGGACGGATTCAGGGCGACTACCTTCGGGGCCGAGGAATTCCTCACCCTTGCGTCGGATTTCGACGTCTCCCCACTGGTCATGGAGGTGGACGAATCCAGTATATTCTGCGAGATGACCGTGTTAAAATAAGAATCGGCAAAAGGCCCTATGGAAGATCAGGTTTTTAAGGTGGGTGAAACCGAAAAGCAGGGAGGTAAAGAAGGATGGCAGTCATCACCGTATCAAGGCTGTTCGGTGCCGGGGGATGGACCCTGGGGCAAAGGCTTGCGAAAACACTGGGATATCGGTATGTCGACGAACGCATGATCAACGAAATCGCTGAAAAGATCGGAGTTACGAAAGAATGCATAAGGGCCTTTGAGCAGGAAGGAGCCACCCGGCTCAACAAGTTCCTGGACATGGTAGTGAGCAGGAATTTCATCGATCGGCATGTATCGAATAAGAGCGGCTACGTGGATGAAAAGCGTTACACACGGGCCGTTGAAGCCATCCTTCACGAGCTTCACAAGCAGGACAATGTGGTCATCGTCGGAAGGGCAGGGCAATATATCCTTAAGGGCTTCAGGGGGGTGTGGCGGATCTTCCTGGTGGACAACATGGAAGATCGGATCAGGATGGTCTCGAAAACCCACAAGGTAAGCGAATCAGATGCCGAGCGGCTCATTAGGACCAAGGACCGGATCCGCACCAACTTCCTGAGTTTTTTTGCCGATCCCAGCACCCACGAGGACCCCCGGTCGTATGACCTGACCCTGAACATGGAACACATCTCCCTGGAAAAGGCGGAACGGCTGATTCTCACCCTCCTGGACCGCTGATCCCCGATCTGTAAAGGGATTCCCGTGACAGGACGTTCCTCTCCAGGAAAGGTCCCGTCACGGGATCAAATCCAACTCCTGGCAAGGGGAGGATCTCCTCCCATTACTCCCCACGGGCCTCTATGCCGTGAAGAAACCGGAGCAAAAACCCTGATACGGTCACAAGCACTCCAAGCATAAGGATTCCCACCCGGAAATTCCATTCATCCGCAATCGCTCCAAGCACAACCGGAGCCACACCCAACCCGAAAACCACCCCCATGGCCACGGTCATCCCCGTAAAGGCGCTGCGGTCCCCTAAGCTGGTCAATCGGGAAATCGCCGTTATCCCGATCGGGAAAAAGGCGGTGCAAAAGGTCGCCTGGAGGGTGAGGAACACAACCACAGGGTAAAAACCCTGAACAAGGGCCAGAGCGACGGATGAGAGCCCCGTTACCAGGAGGGAAAAGAATAGGATCCGTCTTGCGCCGAAACGGTCTGCCAGGAAGCCGGCGGCCAGGGCCACAAAAAAACCGCCCACCCGGGAAAAGCCGAACACGGTATTGGCCGTTTCCAGTTCCATGCCCTTTTCCATGACCAAAAAAAGGGGGATGAAATTGTAAAGGCCCAGGTTGGCGGCCGCCGCGAAGATCCAGAGAATGGCCATGATCCAGAAAGCCTTGTGCCTTACAAGGAAAAGTATTCCTCCCTTTTCCCTCTTCCCGGCCCTCGTATCCGGTGAGAAAAAGGCGAAGAGAACGAGAGCGGCAATGCACCCGCCGCTCAGTATGACGAAAAGCGCTCGCCAAGGCAGATATCTAAGAAAAAAAGCTGCATAAAGGGGAATGAAGAGGATGCTGAATGAAGCGGCTGTATCATGAAACGCAATGGCCTTTCCCCAGTTTTTCCGTGTAACGATTTCTGTCAGGATGGGAATGGCACTCGGGAGGTAAACCCCTGCGCCCAGACCGATCACGAAACAGGCCAATGCAAGCTGAAAGAAGCTTTGAGCATATTGCAGGGAAAACAGGGCCCCACTGAGGATGAAAAATCCCCCAATGATGGAGCGCTTATACCCCAGGCGGGGTGAGAGCCAACCCGATAGCAGCAACGCCAGGGTGTACCCGACGGCCATTAGGGAAAAAAGACTGCCTGAGAGGGTATGGGTGATGCCCAGTTCTTCCTCAATGACAGGAAGCAGGGGAGAGATGATGGTCCGGGTCGAAAAACAGAGAAACCAGAGACACCAGAATACGAGAATCAGGAGAGCTTTCATGCGGGGCTTTATACACTTTCCCGTTCCCCCTTACAATCAGGAAATGCTCCTTTCCCGGAAAAGCTCGCTTACGCCGGGGAGTGGGCTAACCCGGAAAGGGTATTCCAGCTCCCGCTTGAAATTAAAGATCCTGTTCTGGATAAAAACAGCTTAGGCGATCATGAACAAGAGAAGAACGATGAATATTGAGGATCCGACCGTCAGGAAGCAGCACGTGTTGTTGATGGTTTCAATCATGATTCATGCTCCTTTCTTCCGGAAACCTTTTTAAAGCGGCCCCCGGGAGAACCAGTCCGATGGGTGGGGTCAGGCCGTTTCGACCGGGGGCCCCACTTCTAAGGAGCCTTCTGAACCCCGGGGGATCCCCCAGGGATGCAACTGACTTTCAAGCCCCATGTCCCTTGTATTTTGCAAAATGGGTACCACAGGGTTCAAAATGCCAACTTCCTGAATTATCAAGGTCTTGGTTCCTATGCCCTCGGCAAGGATGTCTCTGTAAATGGGAAAAGATGTACATCCCGGTATTCACCCTGTCAAAAAATATCCACCTTTGTCAAGATTCATGCGGACGGGGTGAGGCTCAACCGCAGCCGGAACACGATCTTATTTCCGGGAATCATCCCCTGCATACTCCTTTATGAGATTGTAAATCTCGCTAGGGGTTTTTTCCGCTCCTGAAGCAATCTCCTTCAATGGGACGTCCTCTTTCGCCTCCACACCTTTTTTCGCAAGATACTCGATCACCTCCGGAAGAGGCAGGCCATATTCACGGCACACTTCGGTGAGGGTCCGCCTCCCAAGTCCTGGTGGAGGAGTATCGGAAAGGGGCTTGGCATTCCCCGACGATTCCTCCTTTTTCGGCATCATCGCGATGTAGATTTCCTGCGGCGACAAGCCATGTTTCGCCGCGATCTCTTTAAGGGACTGGGTATCGTTCTCAACGTGGACGCCCGATGCCCTGAGCCTGTCGACTGCCTCGTCCAGATTCAGGCCGATTCTGGATGCGAAGCTCTTGAGTGAGGAGAGTTCGGCATGCCCGTAAGGAGGTTCTCCGTATTTCCGGGCTCCCGCCTCTTTTACTGCCTCGTTCAGGTCAAGCACCCACTGAAAGGGGGGCAAACCCCAATAGGTGCCTACCGAAAAAAGGAGAACGAGGAAAAGGGCCGCGTTGAATTCCCTGGTGAAGACCTTCAACCGCCTCCCTCGGTCCTTCAGGTATGAAAGGATCGGTCTCCAGTTGTAATAAACATGGAAGAAAAGGGATAGGAGGAAAAGCAAGCCCACATTGATATGAATGTTCGTCCACTGGTTCTTGCTCAGCCCCCAGAGGTGCCAGCCCGCCCAATAGGCTACCCGCCCTTGGGGCACTACGTACAGGATGACGCTTGTCAGGATCATGATCAAGAAGGATAAGCCCGCCGTAAGGGACATGATTTTTCTGATACTCATAGTTCATCAGCCTCCCACATTTTTTTCGGTGTTCCTCTCCCCAGGCCCTGAAAACACGAGATATGCAAATTATCCCAGATTATGCATGACAAATTTTGAAAGAAGTTGTTTCTTTAATGATTGTAGAGTGTTGAGCATCTTTCCGGATCAGATTACATTCACCAAAAAGGTGAAGTCAGAAGACATCGAATTTATTCAAAATTTGTCACCCTTCGGGATTGCCGATTTTGCCGAATCTGCTGCGTTGTAAATCTTCGGCAAACTTGGCAATTGCATAATCCGGGATTATATCTCGATATCAGGGGAGATCTCTTTAGTAGAGTTCAAAAGAAGAAATGGGTTTCACAGAATCGTTCACCATGGTCCCCTTGACAGAATGATCCCACTCAAGGACAATATTTTTTGCTTACTTCATGAAATCTTTCCCTAACTCCTTTGAAATCCAGGGTGATTTCCGCCCGGACCTACTGCCCATGAAGGGGGGGAGTATGTTTGATAAGGTAAAGGCCGCCAGTGAGCGTATCAGGGGCCACGCCCACAGGACTCCTGTAATGACCTCCCGTACCCTGAATCGATGGGTCGGGGCGGAAGTTTTTCTGAAATGTGAAAACTTCCAAAGGATGGGGGCCTTCAAGTTTCGGGGGGCCTTCAACACTATGTCGCAGTTGAGTGAAAATCAACGAATCAATGGGGTGCTGACCTATTCCTCCGGGAACCATGCCCAGGCCGTGGCACTCGTTGGACAACTCCTGAACATCCCGGTCACCGTGGTCATGCCCAGGGACGCCCCGATCACCAAGCGGGCCGCCACTGAGGCCTATGGTGCAACCGTCATCGACTATAACCCGGAGGAAGCCAACCGGGAGGAAGTGGCCAGGGACCTGGCGGAATCCCAACCTTATACCCTGATTCCACCCTTTGACCACCCGGAAATCGTCGCCGGCCAAGGGACTACAGCAATGGAGCTCCTTGAGGATGTCCCCTCCCTGGATATGTTACTGGTCCCTTGTGGAGGGGGCGGTCTGCTCAGCGGTTGCGCCATCGCCGCAAATGGCCTCCGGCCCGGCTGCCGGGTGATCGGGATTGAACCCGAACTTGCTGACGATGCCACACGGTCCTTCAAGACCCGGAAACTCCACCGCGTTCACAACCCTCCCACCATCGCCGATGGCACCCGTACCCCCTCTCTCGGAAAAATCACCTTTCCCCTGGTCCTGGAATACGTGGATGACATGAGTACCGTTACCGAAGAGGCCATTATCACGGCGGTACAATTCCTGTTCTACCGAATGAAGCTGGTAGTGGAACCCTCAGGTGCCCTTGGCCTCTCCGCCCTCCTGAGCGGGGCCATATCCCCTCGGGGAAGGGTGGGAGTGATCCTCAGCGGTGGGAATATCGATGGTCCCACTATGACCATGATCCTGAACCAGGGAAACACAGGAATTTGACGGACTCTCATGGAAAATCTGAAAATACCGACGGCAGACGAATTGAGTTTATAAAGGAGAGAAAGGAGAGAAAAACCATGGTCAAAACCGAAATTCCGGGTCACGGAGAACTCGCGATCCGGTACCTCGTCCTGGATTATAACGGCACCCTAGCTGTGGATGGAGAACCCCTTCCAGGGGTGAAAAAGGCCCTTACGGCACTCTCCGGTGACGTGGAGGTCCACATCCTGACGGCGGATACCTTCGGAAAGGTCCGAAGCAGGATGGCCGAAGTTCCCTGCGTTATTTCCGTGCTCCCGCCCGGGGGCCAGGATAAAGGGAAACTCGATTACATAACGAGGCTTGGCCCACGGCAAACAGCCTGTATCGGGAACGGCCGTAACGACCGGCTCATGGTGAAGGAAGCGGCCCTTGGGATCGCCGTGATCTTAGGGGAAGGTGCATCAACAGAGACGCTTCTCGCCGCCGATGTGGTTTGCACTGACATCCTTTCCGCCCTGGAACTCCTGAACCATCCATTACGCCTGACCGCCACTTTGAGGACTTAAGAACACTGAAGGAAATCACAAGTCAAGATGAAACTTTTCGAAAAAATCACGGCGGCGAGAGACATTCTGGAACTCCCCGAACGGGCCACCCGGAAACAGATCAAAGCCAACTACAGGAGACTCCTCAGAGAATGGCATCCGGACAGGGGAACCCGGGCCGACAAAGAAATCCGTGAAAGACGGACGCGGCAGATCATTGAAGCTTACAGGATCATCCGGACTTATTGTGACAACTACCGGTATTCTTTTACCGAGGAAGAGGTCCGCAATTACCTGTCAGGTGAAGAGTGGTGGATGGAGCGCTTCGGGACGACCACCCCCGGGGGGAAATCGAATCCATGATAGGAGATTTGAGGATGTATTTAGTGCCCATCCATAAATGGCCCTTTTCCCCAATCTCTGCGCCTGCCTGTGCCGGACCTATCTGCCATTCCAAGGGGCAGGCAGGCACGGCAGACAGGTCAGGCTCAGATTTTAGTTAAAATCTTCGCCTTCCTTGACCTTGAACAAAATTGCCTATTTATGGATGGGCACTACTTAACAGGCTGTTAACAGCTTGTTAAACAGTCATTGATATTTTCAATGAAAGAACAAACGCCGAAGAGAAGTTACTATACTTCCAAAACGCAAAGAAGCATAAAGCAAGCAGAACCCAACCAAGGGAACACTGCAACAATTGACAAAAAGAGGAGGATCATACATATCGTTGGACCAGGCGCAATTGAGAATCATCACTACCACAATGTGGCTTGTCCCACTGAGTCTTGCACTCAGCTTCGGCTCAAGATGAGACCGCCCTTTATAAAAGCACGGCGGGAGATTCAAAGGGAACGCCCACCCGTAAGCGGCTAACAGGGACGAAATCAAAAAAGGCGCTTTTCGAAAATCCATACCCTCTTTTACACTTCGATCCAACACAAAATTTCCCGGGTCAAAAACCCAGGGGTAAACCTGAGATCACCATATATGGTGCTTTTCTTTCTCGGATTCACAAGAATTGTTTCTAAAAAAAACATTAACCCTCATTAATCTCACTGAACCAGACTTCATCTTTTTTCTTGACTGATAAAAACGATTTCCTTATACTTTGTCTCTCGGAAAAACAAGATCTTAAACCAACCAACTTTCCTTCAAGGCATTTTTTGAGGAGGAGGTTCCGGGCTTACAAAACAGCAACCGAAGCGATATTATGCACAGCGTTTTTAAATGCTTGCTGTGACTTTTCCATGAGCTCGGAATACCGCCATCTGTTTACAAGATGGAGCATACTCTATCCCGACAGACCGGGCGACTCTTCTTACACATCGAACTTTTCAGACAACCACGAATTGGATTTGACTGCGGGTTACGGTAGATCCTCCAGGTAATTCTTACTTATTGACACCCTTTATTTTAACCCGGATTATGCGTGACAAACTTAAAAAGTCTTTTATTTAATGATTACAGACTGTTGCATATCTTTGCAGATCAAATTGCATTCATTATAATTTGTCCACACCTCATTTGGGCTCCCTACCCTTCGGGAGGTCCCCCGGTTTGAGCCTTACGCAGTTTATCTGCCGGCGGTTTGGCGGGCTTGTCAAGCTGTAGCAGTTACGGAGGCGGAAGATCAGGCGAAAAATGGATTTGCAAAGGTCTCGCAAACTCGACGCTTGCAAGATCCAAGTACGACATAATATGAGGAAAGAAAGGAGGTGAAGCCAAAAAGGTCCGTGGGTCATAGGGTTTATTAACTCATAAACAAGCCAAGGAGCTTTCAAGACCATGAAAAGAAGAATTGCATTTTTAGTGGCAGGGGTTTTTTTGATCTCAATATTAAGCTTAACTTTGATACCGGGGTATGCTACCGCAAAAACCATCAAGCTCAGCTATGCACAGTTTGCACCTGCTAAAACCTTCGTAGGTGTCCAACTGGAGAGATGGAAAAAAGAAGTCGAAAAACGAACAAATGGCAAGGTAAAGGTAGATGCTTATCACGGAGGAACCTTGCTCGGCGCAAAAAACATGATAGACGGCGTTATTGCGGGTACAGCGGATATCGGCTGTCTTTGCATGGCATACCAACCCGGCCGCTTCGTGATCACTAACGCCACCAGCCTGCCTCTCGGATTTCCAAACGCCCGTGTTGCAAGTCTGACTCTTTGGGACCTTTACAAAAAGTACAATCCAAAAGCATTTTCCAAAGTAAAAGTTCTTTCCATGTTCACGTGCGGCCCTTCAAATATTATGTCCAAGATTCCCGTCCGAACCCTCGCTGATCTCAAGGGTCTCGCTTTGCGCGCATCCGGAGGTGCCGCAAAAATACTGAAGGCATGGGGGGCGAATCAGGTCGGGATGCCCATGTCCACAGTGCCCGAGGCCCTTCAAAAGGGTGTGGTAAAAGGTCTGTTCTCCTCGCTTGAAGTCATGAAAGACTTCAGGTTTGCTGAAATTTGCAAATATGCGACCATCACCAATACGGTGATTTATCCCTTTGCTGTCGTCATGAACAAGGACAAGTGGAATTCCCTGCCTGGAGACGTCAAAAAGGTCATGGAGTCCATGGCAAGGGAACATGCGGAGTGGACCGGCAGCTATATGGACGATCACATTGCGGAGGCCATTGAATGGTCTAAAAAAGAGCAGGGCGTCGAAATAATCCAGCTATCCAAAGCAGAAAAAGCCAAATGGGACAAACTCCTTGAACCTATCACAGCAGGCTGGATTGAAGATGCAAAAAAGAAAGGGATTCCCGGGGACGCTATAGTGTCTGATATCAAGGCGTTCATGAAAAAATATCAATAAAGATACAAGAAATCTTTGATGGGTGGGGTTGTGGATTTCGCAAGATTAAAAAGAGATAAGGAATCCACAACCCGAATTCATCTTCAGGAGTGCTGAAGATCATAAAAAAGGTTGGGCATTGACACTGGAGGCACAACATGGAAGCACTCAAAAAAGCAACCCATTTTCTGAACGTGGTCCTCGTCTGGATAGCGAGCTTTTTTCTGGGCGCAATGATTTTTTTAACGTGCGGCAATATTTTCCTGCGCGCGGTTTGGCTTCCCTTAAGGGGAACTTTTGAACTGATGGGATACTTCGGAGCGATAGTGACAGCTTTTGCATTAGGTTATGCACAGATTGGACGTTCCCATATTGCTGTTGATATTTTGGTGCTTCGCTTCTCAAAGAAAACCCGCAAGATTCTGAACGGCGTTAATTACCTCATTTGCACTGTTTTCTTCTCTATAGTGGCATGGCAGATAGCCAAACATGCAACAACCTTATGGAAGACGGGGGAAGTAACGGAAACGCTCCGATTTGCTTATTATCCTTTTACATACGGTGTTTCACTTGGTTGCCTTGTTTTAGCATTGGTCATGTTTGTTGATTTTCTGCAATTGCTTATCGGCGATAAGGGGGAAAAATAGATGGACCTTGCCGTAGTTGGAATCATTGGAATCATAATCCTTCTCCTTGTACTTTTTTTCCTGGGAATGCCAGTCGGTTTTGCCATGGCGGTTGTGGGGTTTTGCGGATTTGCCTATGTGATTTCATTTAAAGCCGCATTAAACATGGTAGCCATCGATATATGGGCGACATTCTCAAAATACGGCCTCACCGTGATACCTCTTTTCATTCTAATGGGTTACCTGGCATTCAACTCCGGCATCGCAGAAAAACTATACAACACCGCCTACAAGTGGTTTGGACATTGGCGCGGGGGGCTGGCGATAGCGACTATCGGTGCTGATGAGCTTTTTGCTGCAATTTGCGGCTCCAATACAGCAACGGCAGCCACCATGGGTGCCATAGCCATACCGCAAATGAAGAAATACAATTATGATGCAAGGTTAAGCAGCGGCACCGTGGTTACCGGCGGCACGCTTGGTACGGTCATGCCACCCAGCGTGCTTCTTATTATTATCGGGCTTCAAACAGAACAATCCATCATCAAACTTTTCCTGGCAGGAATATTGCCGGCGATTCTTCTTGGGATCCTCTTTGTATTGACAATCTCAGTTCTTTGTCGAATTTATCCTGATTTTGGACCTGCCGGGCCGAAAACAACCTTCAAGGAAAAGCTCAAATCCCTTGCAGGAGTTACGGAGGCCATAGCCATATTTGTGCTGGTGATAGGCGGTTTGTATGCGGGCATCTTCACTCCTACTGAAGCGGGAGCCGCCGGGGTTTTACTGACACTCATTGTCACCGCACCGGCAGGTAGGCTGAAGTGGAAAGGAATTGTTGATTCTGTGAGGGATACATTGAAAATTTCCTGTATGGCGTTTGTCCTCGTTACAGGGGCTTTGATTTTCGGTCGATTTCTGGCTGTAACCAGACTCCCTTTTTTGGTAGCGGATTTCGCCGCCTCACTTCCCGTGTCGCGATACCTCATCCTGACGATTGTTTTGCTGATTTATTTGGTCGGCGGTTGTTTCATGGACGCCCTTGGTTTTCTGGTACTCACAATCCCTATATTTTTCCCGTTAGGAAAAGCCCTTGGTTTTAATCCAATATGGTACTCGATTATTATCACTATGGTAACAACACTCGGAGCGATTACACCGCCTGTCGGCGTGAATATATATGTAGTGAAAGCACTGGCCCCGGAAATAGACATAGGCACTATTTTCAAGAGCGCATTTTTCTTCCTCCTGGCCTGTATTGTTTCTATCGCGATTTTAATCATATTTCCTCAAATTACTCTGTTTATACCGAATTTGGTCCATTAACATTGATGAACTTTTTGGCTAGACAAACGGGCTGACGGCCTCGCCTGGCTTACAAGGGAAATTTTCCTTTACTCTTCCCTTAAGAAACGAGCTCGTATCTGCAAAAATACCGCCTGATTCTTCATGATCAAAAATGAGGCCCCCGCTTCAAGCGAGACCTTTGAAAAATGCTCAATTTTGGTCAAGTTCAAGGAAGGCGAAAATTTCAACCACAGGAATACATTTATAGTATTTTGAGGATTGAAATTTAAGCCTGACGCAGAAATTGGGCAAAAGGGGGCGTTTTTCAAAGGTCTCCAAGCAGCGGGGTGTCTTGTATGGAACTGCGACGGAGCCAACCCCCCTTCCCGCAAAAGGGTTGAGGCACGCTCACCCCGCCACTCCCCTATGTGCCAAGTTACAGAGTATCCTGAGAGAGGCGAACGGATACAATAGTTGTTTGCTCAACCATTAGCTGGCTCGATAAGTTACCAACCATCAAAAACTTAGCATAACCTACTTAAAACAAAGGCTTTTATTCTTTTTTCTTGACATAACCCAAAAAGTTGTCTATGCAACTAATTAGTTATCAATCGATGAGCCCTGGGAAAAAACCTACCTATCAACGTCACCCGATTTCTTCTTGAGCTTTATCATAAACCATTTTCATGGCTTTCGGGCTCAATACCCGAATCCAGCGTAACCAGCCTTGAATCCGTCAGGAATTTAATGAAATCTATTCATGAAGGGGGGTAAAGACATGTGTCGTTTAACAAAAGCTCTGATCAGCACAGGTTTGTTCGTAATGCTGGCATTATGCCCCGTAATTCCCGGTATCGCTGGAGAGGCTCAATTTACTGCACGCTATGCCACTCAGTTGTCCAAGACCTTTCACCTTACCGAGACAGATTACAAATTCGCCGAACTAGTGGCCCAAAAGACCGACGGCCGCCTTAAAATCGATGTATACCCGGCCGGCCAGCTTTACAAGGGACGCTCGATTGTTAAGGCGATTGTGGATGGGGCCTTACAGATTGGCATTGTTTACAGTGGGGCTTGGAACGGGCAATTGCCGTATATTGATATTTTTGATGTGCCCTTTGTTTTCAAAAGCATGGAGGATATCCACCAAGCCATAGCCGGACCTTTAGGCGGAATGATTGCCAGGGACATGGAGAAATTCAACGCCAGATTGTTATATGTGGGTTACTATGGACGCAGTTTCGAGATAGCCAACCGCATAAGACCTTTGAAAACCAGGGGCGATTTCAAAGGACTGAAGATACGCTGTAACCTGCCTACGGCGGTGGCGGCCATAAGCGCCATGGGGGCCGCACCCGTAAAGATGTCTTCTTCAGAAGTATACATGGCGCTGCAGCGCAAGACCATCGATGGTGTGGTTTCAGGTGCGCAGTCCATCGTTAAACGCAAGTGGAATGAAACCTGTAAATTTCTCACCATAACCAATGGAAGCTACTCGCCTTGGCCGGTGGTCATGAATCTGAAGTTCTGGAATAAACTGCCGGCCGATATACAAAAAGCTGTCATGGAGGCGGCGGCGGAAGTGAGTCGGATGAGCTTAAATCGCGCTGAAAAGGAGGACGCCGCCGCACTCGCACAAGCCAAAAAATCCATGGATGTCCACCTGCTTCAAGGCCTATGGCCGGAAGCCCGTGATGCCGGTCTGGCTGCGTGGCGAAAACGTACCGGCGATCAGAAAGCCGATGATATCTTGAAGCTTCTGGGGTTGTAAATCACTCGCAGCTCATTGCCAACACCGGTTCTCTGGCGGTCAGATCGCCGGAGGGCCGGGCTTCAATCCTTTCTGCCGATCGATTATCAACTCCAACCGTAAAGGAGAAGAGAGATCTCCGTGCCCAAAAGGGATTACATCAGGAATACAGACCCGGTCCAGGGCCGTTTTGAATGCGCCGTGGAATGGCTGATTACTTGGGCGGCCCGGGTGGCCGGAATCCTGCTGCTTGTTGTGGGATTTTTTGTATTCTACGAAGTGGTATGTCGTCATATTTTCCGATCTCCCACACTCTGGGTAATGGACTACTCTATCTACTTGGTGATGTGGGCCGTTTTTTTGGGTTCAGCGTACACAATGCGCAGCCGGGGGCACGTACTCGTGGATGTCGTCATAAGCAGAATTGACCCAGGCATTCGTCGGATCATAAAACTCGGCATTCACGTTATCATTTTCCTTTTTGCTCTTACCATCACATCAGCGGGAATTTATTCCTGCATCCGCGCCTACCAGATGAAGGAACTGACTCTCTCAGCACTATACATACCGCTTTATTATCCGATGAGTTCCATACCAGTCGGCTTTGCCCTGTTGGCTCTGGAAGAAATGAGTATGATCCGCAAACTGGTATCTTCGCAGTTGGATACCGGGAGCCGGAGAGGAAAAGCTCATAAATGACAGCCTTTGTTTTTATACTTGTATCCATCTGCTTGATTGTCGGAATGCCGGTGGCCTTTGCCTTGGGGATCGTCGGGTTCGGCGGGCTTTTCGCCTTAGATGGCACGGCGGCTTTTTACGGCGTCACCATGATTGTTTACGAGAGCCTGCACAGTTTTACTCTGACCGCTATTCCTCTGTTTATCCTGATGGCCAATATCCTCATTCACTCACGGATCAGCGAAGATCTCTACCGGTTCATCCACAGTTTGGTGGGTCATTGGCCCGGAGGGTTGGGCATTGCCACGGTGTTGTTCTGTGCCGGTTTTTCGGCCATCAGCGGCTCGTCGGTGGCTACCGCGGCGACGGTGGGCATGCTGGCGGTGCCTGAAATGCTTCAGTTAGGCTATGATCGGCGCTTTACTTTCGGCCTCGTTGCCGCCGGCGGGACACTGGGAATCCTCATACCGCCCAGTCTTTCAATGATACTTTACGGCGCCCTTACTGACGTTTCAGTGGGTGACCTGTTTATTGCCGGCATTATACCCGGTATTATCTTGACGTGCCTTTTCCTGTGTTATGTCGTGCTCCATACCCACAATAAGGGTTACACCAGGACCCGCCCCGCAGACCGGCAGGAAAAAGTAACGGCATTAAAACGTGCGGGATGGGGTATGGTGCTGCCACCGCTGGTGGTGGGGGGGATTTATCTGGGCTGGTTTACACCGACTGAAGCAGCCGGAATCGGAGTGGTTTACAGTATGGCGGCGGCTTTGATTACCAGGCGTCTTCGAATAGTCAATTTGATGCCGGTGCTTCTTGCCACCTTGCGCACAACAGCCATGGTGTTGATCATCATCGTGGGAGCCTTACTCTTCGGCCATGTGGTCACTATCCTGCAGGTACCTCAACGGCTGATTACCTATCTGGCCGCACTCGATGTTTCTCCCTGGCAGTTTATAATTCTGGTCTGTATTATCTTTATTTTTCTGGGTGATTTTCTGGAGGTGGTATCGATCACCATAATAACACTTCCAATTATTTTTCCCATCCTGTTAGCCCTGAATATCGATCCGGTCTGGTTTGCTGTAATCATGACGATCAATATGGAATTTGCTTTGATTACCCCCCCGGTGGGATTAAACCTCTTTGTTATCAAAGGTGTTGTCGAAGATGCCACCCTGTTTGATGTCTTTCGCGGCACTTTGCCGTTTATGATTTTGATGCTGGCCACTTTGATTTTGATCATCCTTTTCCCGCAACTATCTATATGGCTGCCTTTCTTATTGCACTGAAATATGTTACATGATCAATTTTTATGAAAGGATTGTCAGGAGTTGAAAGGATACTTAAAGAAGAATTCCCCTTTTACTCATTTTCAATTGAAGGCAAGTGAAAAAATACGACATAGATGAATCCTTCGGAACTATTGTGCACTGGGCGGAGAGAGCCCTTATCAACAGGCTGAACCATAACTTCCGAAAAAGCGGCTTGGATATCACCACTGAACAATGGCGTGTGCTTGCAAACCTCTGGAACCGTGAGGGACAAAGCCAGCAGGAGCTCGCCGAATGCACTCGAAAGGACAAGACCGGCATCACGCGTATTGTTCAAGGCCTTGAGAAAAGGAATCTTGTTGTTCGAATCGCTGATACATCCGACAGCCGAACCAAATTGCTCTATTTAACCAAAAAGGGCAGGGAATCCATAAAAGTGCTTATCAAAATGGCGATTCGAACCCTTGAAGAAGCAAAGGCCGGGATTCCAGAAGAGGAAATACAGATCTGCAAAAAAGTACTGCGCAAGGTGACCGAGAATCTTAAAGATCTTGATAATGCCGATTAAAATCCTGCCACCGAAAGTCAACTGAAGGATCCGGTGTTATCTATTTTGCTTTGAAACGCATATTTTTGCCCTCCAAAATTGTATACAGTATACGGTGTACACCTAGAGAGTGACGGGTCCGCCGAACACCTCTAAAAGGAGAAATGAATGCGAATCGGAATCGATGTAGGCGGCACATTCACGGACGTTGTTTTAATCGACGACCGAACAGGGCTGTTTCACTACGCCAAGACGCCCACAACTCATTTTGATCTGGCGGAAGGAGTACTCAATGGATTGAGGGATATCCTGAATATAGCGAACATATCCATGGATCAGGTGGACTATATCATCCACGGGACAACCATAGGAACTAATGCCATTGTGGAGGGCAAGGGAGCAAGGATCGGGCTTATCACCACGGCGGGTTTCGAGGACGTCCTTGAAATCAGGCGTGTTGCCAGGCCAAAGGAGGCGGCCTTTGATTTTGGGGCGGATAATCCCCCTCCTCTCGTCCCTCGGTATTTGAGAAAAGGGGTCAGGGAACGGATCGACAGCAAGGGATGCGTGGTGGTCCCTTTGGAAGAAAAAGATGTAGAGCAAGTTTGTGCCTTTTTCAAGGAACAGCAGATTGAGGCCGTGGTCGTATCTTTTCTTTTTTCCTTCCTGAACCCCCTGCATGAAAAACGGGTGGCCGAGATCGTGGGGGATCTCCTTCCGGGGATTCCCGTCTCCCTCTCTTCGGAAATCTGCCCGGAGTTCCGCGAGTACGAGCGGACCTGCACAACCGTCATGAACGGCTACCTGGGGCCGGTCATCCGGGACTACATGGACAATCTGACGGCCCGCTTGTCAAGGGAATTCGGAGAAGTGACGCTTCACATCATGCAGAGTAACGGCGGCACCATGACAGCTGAAGTGGCTAAAGATCATGCCTCCCATCTCATCAACTCAGGACCGGCCGGAGGGGCCATTGCCGCTGCCTTTGTGAGTCGCTTGACCGGAAGCGCAATGGCCGTTGGCGCGGACATGGGTGGAACCACCTTCGACATTTCCATTATCGACCAAAACCTGCCCAAAACCACTACGTGGGGTGGAGTAACCAATTATCCCATCAAGCTTCCTATGGTGGACCTCAAGACCATTGGAGCAGGCGGTGGAAGCATCGCCTGGGTGGATGAGGGAGGAGTCCTCAATGTAGGCCCGCAAAGCGCCGGGTCCGACCCCGGACCGGCTGGTTACGGTTGGGGAGGAACCCTGCCAACTGTATCAGATGCCAACCTCGTCCTTGGCAGGCTGAACCCCGATTATTTTCTTGGTGGGAAACTCCCGCTCTACCCCGAAAAGGCCCGGGCGGCAATAGAGGAACACGTGGCCAAGCCCATGAACCTGAGTGTGGAAGAGGCCGCAGCCGGCATCATTCGCATTGTCAACGCAAATATGGCCAAAGGCATCAGCGGGAACTCTGTTGAAAGGGGTTACGACCTGAGGGAATTCGCCCTTATCACCATGGGCGGGGCGGCGGCACTTCATGCAGCGGAGATCGCCAAGGAACTGAGTATGGCCCGAGTGATCGTGCCCGCAATGAGCGGCAATTTCTCGGCCGTCGGCATGGTGGTAGCCGATATCCAGCATGACTATGTGCGCACCTATGCGAAAAAGCATTGGAACATTCACCCGGAGGATCTTCTGGCCCGGTTCAAAGAGATGGAAGAGGAAGGGATGAAGCAGTTAAGGGAAGAAAAAGTCCCCGAAGATCGTATAGAAATCACCTGGTCGGCGGACCTGCGATACGAAGGGCAGTCCTGGGAGCTGAACACCCCGATCCCCGTAAATCACGCACTCAAGACAGGAGATATCCTGAAAATCGTGGAAGATTTCCATGCCCTTCACCAGCGGGTCTATTCCTATTCGGAGCCGGAGGAGACGGTGGAATTTATTAATCTCCGGGTAAGGGTCAAAGGCCTAAACCCACCCATTGCCATGGAAGCTGAATATCCGGAGGACACCGGATTTACAGGGGAACCAAAGGCCCTGAGGCCGGTCTACTTCGAAGGGGCCGGGTGGCAGGAGATTCCAATATATGAAAGGGATCTGCTTCCTGTAGGATCCCGTGTCCCAGGCCCCTGCATAATAGAAGAGAGAATCTCAACAGCCCTCATCCCCCAAGGGTTTACGGGCAGCATAGATTCATTCCGGAATATCATCATGGTTCAGGAACACTGGGAACAGACAAACATAGGAGGACGAAATGCCCCCTAAAGTGGATGCCATAACCATGCAGGTCATTCGGTACGGCCTGGAGGCGGTTGCCGATGACATGGGATACAATCTGATGCGCATGGGCCGCACGACCATTGTCAAGGAGATCATGGACATCAACTGCGGGGTGCTGGATGCGGACGGCGGTATCCTGGCCCAAGCCCACCTCTGCCCTTTGATGATGTTCAGTCTCCCCACCACCGCAGCCCACATGATAAAGCACTTTGACCGTTTTGAGGACGGTGATGTGATTATTTCCAATGATCCCTACCTGGGGGGACAACATCTACTTGACGTCCAATTCTTTTCCCCGGTCATCGTGGAGGGCGAGCTGGTGGGATTCGTGGCCAATATAGCACACCAGCTGGACATGGGGGGCGCCGTTCCCGGCGGCGTTGCAGGAGGACTCACCGAGATTTTCCAGGAAGGCTTGCGTATCCCTCTTGTCAAGCTTTACAGGGCCGGTGAAGAGGATGACCAGATATTCGACTTCGTCGCGGCCAACATCCGCATTCCGGAGAAAACGCTTGAAGACTTCAGGGCCCAAGCGGCCACCACCTTTGTCGGTGTCAGGCGGGTCAAGGCCCTGGTCCAAAAATACGGCCTGGACGTATTTCGCGAGTGCACTCGAATGCTCAAGCGTTACAGCGAGGGGATCGTCAGAAGATTCATCTCGGATCTCCCGGACGGCACATACTCAGGGTCGGACTATCTGGATGACGACGGCCAGGTGGAGGCGCCGGTCAGGGTCCAGGTCAACGTCCATATTCAGGGCGATCAAATGCACGTGGATTTCGACGGGAGCAGTCCTCAGACCAAGGGGAATGTCAACTGCCCCTGGGCCTGTTCCCAGGGAGGGGTTTTCTACACAATGGTGGGAATCATCGATCCCCACATGCCCCTGAATGCCGGAACATTCAACCCCATCAAGGTTTCGAGCAGGGAAGGACTGCTTACAAACCCCCTTCCTCCGGCGGGAGTCACGGCGCGGAGTCAAACCATGACCAAGATCGTGGAAGCCATGCTCCAAGCCATGAGTGAACTGGTTCCTGACCGGGTTGTAGCGGGCAGTCACGGGCAGGCCTGCACCAACAGCTTCTCAGGCGTACACCCCGAGACCGGCAAACGCTTCGGATACATCGAGATTCAGGGGGGTGGTGCCGGGGCCCGCCCCACAAAGGACGGACCCGACGGCCAGGATCTTCACCTGGGCCGTTTCATGAACACCCCGGTGGAGGCGGTGGAAATGGAAAACCCGGTCATGATCGAGCGCTACGAGTTTATTCCTGATTCGGGGGGGCCTGGAAAATTCAGGGGAGGACTCTCTCTTAGAAGGGACATTCGATTTCTGACGGACGTCATCTGGGCACGTTACTCGGATCGACAAAAATTCAAGCCCCAGGGACTGTTCGGAGGCAAGGAAGGCACCATGGGGCGTCTGGTTCTCAACCCAGGAACGGACCGGGAAACACCCTGTCGCTCCAAAGGTGTTGATACCATTCAGGCAGGGGATGTTCTGAGCATCCAGCTCCCGGGAAGCGGAGGGTATGGCCCGCCTGAAGAACGTGATCCTGAAAAGGTCAGGTGGGATGTAATAAACGGTAAAGTCAGCCTTGAATCAGCAATAAAGGATTACAAAGTCGTTTTCACCGACGACCTGAGCGTGGATGAACAAAAAACAAGAGCATTACGGAGCTCTTCAGCGGAAGAAAGGGGGTGAAGCAAGGCATTGATGAAATCATAATTTAAGAAGTGTCCATCCATAAAGCAGGCGATTTTATACAAGATCAAGTCTCCGGCCCGGAGGGGAAGGCGGGAAATTTTACCGCCCCGTGAGGGATACCAAGCGGGACGGGCATCCATACCTTGATGTATTTCTGGGATTATAACTTCTCCGCCCGGTAGCGACGACTCCCCACCCATCGGGTGGGTCCCAGACCCGAGAGATCAGGGATAAGGGCCGTTTATGGATGGGCACAGGGAAAGGGATTATTGAGCGGGCCATTATTATTCCAAACATCTTTTCATCAAGGGAGGAGAACCATGAAACGCCTCGTCATTTTTTTCTTCCTGGCAATGACCCTGTCCTGCTTCCTGATCCAGGGGCCGGTCCTGGCAAAACCCCAAACACTGAAAGCTGTCAGCTTTCTACCCAAGGATCATCCCCTCTGTGCCATGATCCATGTTTGGGTTGACAGGGTAAACGAGCAATGCGGAGACAAAATCAAGATCGACTGGGTCGGCGGACCCGAAGTAATCGGAGGTTTTGACCAGGCCCAGGCGCTCCGCCTCAAAACCGTCCATCTCATATTCAACCCCGCCGCCTACTATGCCCCCCTGGCACCGGAAGTGAACGCATTTCAACTCTCAAAGCTTACGATGGCTGAAGAACGAAAACCGGGCGGTTTTTACGACTTCATGGTCGAGCGGCACAAGAAGATCGGAATGATGTACATCGGGACCTGGCTCTATGATCCCTTTTATCTTCGAATCAATAAGGAAATCAAATCCATCAAAGAGCTCAAGGGCGTCAAAATGAGGACCTCCGCCCTCTACGACCGTTTCATGAAAAAACTCGGGATCATACCGGTTACCGTCAAGTTCGGGGAAACCTTCACCGCACTAGAGCGGGGCCTCGTGGACGGCTTTGGATTCGCGACGCTGGGCCCGGCTGACTGGGGATGGCTGGAGCACTGCAAGTATATCATTGATATCCCCTTTTACACCCGTCAAAACACCCTCATTCTCATGAACCTTGAGGTATGGAACGGTCTTGACAAGGACCTTCAGGAAAAAATCATGGATATCACCATCAAATTTGAACCGGAGATGGTGGCCTACTTTAAAAAGAAGATCGACAAGGAATGGGAAAGATATGCCAAGATGGGGATAAAGAAGATCCATTTCTCGCCGGAGGAAAAAAAACAGTATCTCGACGCCGCTTACAATGCTGAGTGGGAAGATCTGGAGAAAAAGGTTCCGGATCTGGTTCCGACCCTCAAAAAATTGACCGGAAATATATGACCAATTCTCTCGACGGGAAGCACCCTGGCATTTGTGCCGGAGTGTGCTTCCCTGTTTCGGGATTGAAACCGCTTCCTGTATTACATGAAGTCGATATCTTTTTGGAGATTCTATGAAACGGTTTCTTTTTATTTTGGATAAGGCTATTGACGGGATGTCTTTTCTGGCCGGAGTCAGCCTCATTTTCATCATGTTTGCGGTATGCGGGGATGTGCTTCTGAGGACCTTTTTCAAGATGCCTCAAATATGGGTAACCGAAGTGATCGAATGTATGCTCCTGTATATAACTTTCCTGGCTGCCGCCTGGCTTCTCAGGGAAGAAGGTCACGTTCAGGTGGACATACTTATAACTCGACTGAAACCGCGGACTGTGGCCATGCTCGGAATCGCAAGCTCAATCATCGGCATCTTCGTCTCATTGGTGCTTACGATATTTGGAACTTCCGTCACATGGGACTATTACCAGCGTGGAGTCTACACGCCTTCGGCCATGGAGATCCCTGTTTATCTGATCCTTCTTATTATCCCGATAGGAAGTCTGTTTCTGCTTTTTCAATTCATCCGCAGGGCGGCCAAGAACTTTGCCGGATTTATAATCGAGAAGGACGGCTCCGGAGAAGAATCATGAAAGGGGGTGCAACATGGAATGGTGGATGATACTCGGGCTGATCTTCTGCGCCCTCATGCTCCTTTTTATTATCGGTGTGCCGGTGGCCTTCGCCTTCCTGTTTATCAACATCATCGGCGTGTATTTGCTCTGGGGAGGCCAGGCAGGACTCAATCAACTTGTGCTGAGCATCTACCGCTCCGTCTCTACATTTTCACTGCTACCGGTGCCGCTTTTCATACTCATGGGAGAAATCATGTTCCGGGCCGGGATCGCTCCCAAGATGATGGACACCCTGGACAAATGGATCGGGCGCATTCCAGGCCGCTTGAGTTTGTTGGCCGTGGGCGGTGGGACCTTATTCTCCACCCTTTCGGGGTCTGCAATGGCGGGCTGCGCCATGCTCGGGTCGGTCCTGGTTCCCGAGATGGAAAAACGCGGTTATAAAAAGGCAATGAGCATTGGACCGATAATAGGAAGCGGTGGACTTGCCATAATGATCCCGCCGAGCGCCCTTGGTGTGCTCCTGGCCTCCCTCAGCCGCATCTCGGTAGGGGGAATGCTCATGGCCATCATCATCCCCGGGATCATTATGGCACTTCTTTATGCCGGATACATTATACTTCGCGCCTGTCTCCAGCCTGATCTGGCACCCTCTTACAGAATCGAAAAAGTCACTCTTGCTGAGAAACTCATGCTCACACTCAGGTATGTGCTTCCGCTTGGGACAATCGTCTTTCTTGTGATCGGGCTTATGTTTATCGGGATTGCAACGCCGACCGAATCGGCAGCCTTGGGCGCACTCGGGTGCTTTGGGCTGGTGTTCATTTATCGGGGCTGGAATTGGGAGGTAATAAAGGGATCCGTTTCCGCAACGCTCCGGATCACCGTCATGATGTTCATGATTATGACCGGCGCCATGGCATTCTCCCAGATACTGGCCTTCAGCGGTGCAAGCTCAGGGCTTGTCAGCCTTGCGGGAAGCGTGGAACTGCCCCCCATGATGATTCTGATATTTATGCAGGTTATTCTTCTTTTCATGGGGATCTTTATGGAACCCCTGACGATCATGATGGTGACGCTGCCCATATACATGCCTATCGTGAAGGCCTTAGGATTTGACCCGCTTTGGTTCGGAACGATCATGTTGATAAACATGGAGATGGCCACCACGACGCCTCCATTTGGACTGGTCCTTTTCGTCATGAAGGGGGTTGCACCGCCGGATACAAAAATGGGTGATATTTACAAGGCCGGATTACCGTTTCTGCTTTGTGACGCGATTGCCATGGGGCTGATCATGGCATTTCCATCCCTGGCGCTTTATCTGCCGAGCCTCATGTAACGGGCTCGGTTTGATCGGGGATATGTGATCAGGTAGGCGGCGGTCTTAAATGAAATTCATGAGCCTTTGATCAACCCGGGAGACGAAGATGAACGAAAACACTATCCTGAAAGACCTTCGGCACGACGCGCACGAGGGATCCCTCAGATACAAGGGCGTCCGGTACCTCCTGATCCGCCCTGAGACCATCGTAGGCTTCCAGAAGGCCATTGAGGGAAGCACCGGCGAGGGGCAATGTGAGGCCCTTTACAAGGGAGGGTTTGATGGAGGATATTTGTCATCAAAAAATTACAGGGAAATACACGGGTTCACAGAACTTGAAGTACTGGACTTTATGGCCCGCATGGGCGGGGAAATAGGCTGGGGACGTTTCAAGATCGAACGATACGACCCAAATACCCGAGCCCTGGAGGTATCGGTGACCGCTTCCCCTTTTGCAGAGGCTTATGGTGAGTCCGCACACCCCGTGTGCCACCTGATTCGCGGTATTGTGGCGGGGATGGGCTCCGCTCTCCTTGGGATTAAGTGCGATGCAGTGGAGACCGCCTGTTCAGCCATGGGGGCCGATAGATGCCTGTTCAACTTGATTGTGGGTTATTAAAACATTGGGTTACTGGACACTACTTGAAAGCAAGAATGCTTTCAGGGCATATGGGTCTGAACGAGAGGCGAAGAAATGGAAGAAAAAGATATTTTAAATGGGAAAAAGATACTGATCGTTGACGACGAGGCCGATATCCTGGCAACCCTTCAAGACCTGCTCTACATGTGCCTCATAGATCAGGCCAAAAACTATGAAGAGGCAATACGGCTTCTGGAGAGAGAAAAATACGATGCCGCGATCCTTGATATAATGGGGGTTCGTGGTTATGATCTTCTCGATGAAACCACCCGCCTCGGCATCCCCACACTCATGCTAACGGCCCATGCCCTGAGTTCGGACAACTTTGTGAAGTCAATCCGATCAGGGGCACAAGCATATTTACCAAAAGACAGGATCACGGAAATAGCGATCTTTCTCCGAGATGTGCTCAAGGGAAAGGGTGACAAATCAAAGAGGTCCATGTGGTTTAAACGACTGGAATCCTTTTTCGAGGAAAAGTTCGGGGCGGACTGGCGGGAGAGACAGGATCCGGAGTTCTGGAAAAAATATTTTTACATATGAAAGGAGAAAAAGACAGCAGCGATGATCAAATCCATGAACATTGCCTGGTGGGTTCAACGCTGGAGTGAGCTTCACCCGGAGAAAACGGCGATCATCTTCAAAGGGGAAACCATCTCTTACCGGGAATTACACAAGCGGGCGGACAGGACCAGTTGCTGGTTTCAGTCCCTTGGGATCGAAAAAGGGGACAGAGTGGCCGCCATGGTGATCAACTGTCCTGAATTTCTAGAAATTTTTCTGGCTTGCGCCAGGTTGGGGGCGATCTTTATTCCCGTCAACTTCCGCCTCGCAAAACCCGAACTGGATTTCACCCTCAAAAACTCGCGGCCCCGTCTCTTTCTTTTCTGTGAGAGGTACATCGATTCGGTTGAAGCACTGGGTCTTGGAAAAAATCTCCCCCTCATGCTTCAGGCTGTGCTTCGGGAGCCTGAATTTGCCTCGAACCGAACCAACAATTTTCTCGATTACCATCAGGGTTGCGCTGCCTTTGACGGCAAATCGCCTTTCCTGACCAAGTCCCTGGGTCCTGCGGATCCGGAGGAGCCTCACGTCATCATGTACACCTCAGGGACTACGGGCCAACCAAAGGGCGCCGTGCTTTCCCATAGAAAAACTTTCTTTAACTGCCTTAATGCTGATATCTTCTTCAAGCTGCATTTCGACGACATAATGCTGGTCGTGCTTCCGCTTTTTCATTCCGGGGGTCTCTTCATTCAATCGGCTCCCATACTTTACAAGGGTGGAACCCTTGTGATTCACTCAAAATTCGATCCCAAGCTCACATTTCAAGACATCTCCCGTTATCGGGTCACCAAGTTTCTGGGTGTCCCGACCGTCTACCGGGCACTGCTGCGGGTACCGCCCGAAGAACGAGGGGATCTGTCCTCCCTTAAGGTCTGTGCCATCGGAGGAGAGAAGACCACGGTTGAGCTGTTGAGGAAATGCAGCCAGGCCGGGTTCCCCCTGCGACAGATCATGGGCCAGACCGAGACATCCATTCTTTTGTGGGCATCGGAAGAGGATTCCCTCAAAAAACCCGGAACAGTTGGAAGACCCGTATTCCATGCCGATGTGGAGATCGTGGATCGAGACGGCAGGCGTGTCCGTCCCGGTGAAATCGGCGAGATAGTAGTGCGCGGCTCCATAATGATGAAGGAATACTGGCAGGACCCGGTGAAGACAGAGGAGACCATCAAGAACGGCTGGCTTCATACAGGAGACCTGGCCCGGATGGACGAGGACGGATACTTTTATCTCGTGGACCGGGCCAAGGACATGTACATATCAGGAGGCGAAAACGTATATCCCGCGGAAGTGGAGAAGGTATTGCGCCAGCACCCGGGGGTCGAGGACGTGGCCGTTGCCGGTGTGCCTGATCCGGTCTGGGGAGAGACAGGCGTGGCCTTTGTCATCCCCAGGAAAGGCAACGTACTGGACCCCGCGGAGCTCCTAGACCTTTGCGATGGTAAGCTTGCGAAGTATAAGTGGCCTAAAAAGGTGGTGTTTTGCGAAGACTTTCCAAGGACCTCCTTGGGTAAGGTGAGAAAACGAATCCTTGGGTAAGGTGAGAAAACGAATCCTTGTGGAAACCCATAAAGGCAAAGAGCAGGAAATAAAACCTAAACTGAACGTTTCAAAATTTTGATGAATCCTTTTATTTTAGATATATCAAAAAAGTACATGGTAGTGTCCGACAGGGTATCATGACCTGTAAGGTCAAAGGCATGCCATATGTGTATTTTTCAAATCATCAAATTTTGAAACCCTTCGGGATTTCCGATTTTACAGGATCTGCTGCGTTGCACTCCGGACCGGGAATCCCTCATCCCGGTCCCAAGGACCTGCAGGATAGTACCCGGCGGGCAAAGCCTCGGGAGGGCGACCAAATCCTGGGCCGCGTTGTCTATAAGAAGTTTCTCAGGATATCTGTCAGGCAGGGTCTCGTCCCCGGGGCACATATGGGCTTCCACCCTGGCAGGAGAGGCAGGTGGCTCCATGCTTGACC
>JAFDEE010000013.1 GCA_019310525.1 Deltaproteobacteria bacterium
CCGGCGGGCAGGCGCTCCGCCGTCCATGGCTCCGCTCCCGCCAGATACCGGCGGACAGGCACTGCGGATTTCGTCCCTTCATCTATCCTGATTCAGGGCCGAAATACGCCCGCTACGGAGAAAATGTCAGCCACTGCTTTCCGCTGCCTCCTGAAAATTTAAGTCCTCGAAATGCTTCAATGTATGGAGGCCTGTCCCGCTTGGCATCTCAAGCGGGGCGGTTCTTCGCCTTCCTTGACCTTGCACAAGTTTTCTCATTTATGGATGGACACTAAATAAGCAAGTAGGATGCCAGAGGGGCCGCCTCGAACCAAGTTTTCTTTCCCCAAGGCCCAAAGGGGCTTCCGGAAGGGGTCCCTGAAAAAGGGGCTGCTCGTTACGAAGGGGTTTTCATTTCCGTCAATATGTTGACGCTCTCAGCAGTTTTCCTGGAGATTCCACGGTGTAGGGTGTTGGATGATTTTTTATTAAAAACAGTCAGATAGAAGGATGAAGGGGTGGTTTTCCAGGTGAAGGAACGGGTGGCACAGGATGTGCTTACATAGAGAATAACAACGAGTCATATCGTTTTACACCTGAGATGCGAGGACGGCCATGAAAAAGAAAAGGGCAGGTTCTTTGCCGGGGTGGGTGTGCCTCCTGCTCCTGGTTTTATCTTTTCCGGGTGTGGCCCTTGGAGGGGAAGGGATTCCGAAGGTCCAGGTACCTGAAGGCGTTTACATCAATCTTACCAGAGATTTCTATGAGGCCCTCAGGGATGAAGGGGGAAGGGGCCCCCGAACTTACAGTAACGATCCCTCTGCAGAATACCTGCGACAAATCGCCATCTCCACCCGGTTCATGGTGGAGACCAATCTCCAAATCCTGAAACTCCAGGAGGAGATCCTGCGGCTCTTGAAGACGCAGTCTGGATCCGGAAGGAAATGAAGATCCCGCTCAGATGTCTCATTGCCGGGCTTTTATGCCTGGTGGGCACGGTCTTTCCCAGGGAGACCGGGGCAGCCAATAAGGTTTACGATTACCGCCTGCTTAAGGAAAAGGGTGTGGCCAGGTTTGTGCTCCTGCTGGAGGAGTCCCCGAAATATAGTTTGAAACCGGCCCGTGGAGGAGCCTTGAAACTCACGTTGGCCGACGCCCGGATCGAGACCCGATTGAGCCGGGTACCGGGGACCCATCCAGGGGATGTGAAGATCGAGGAAGAAAAAAAGAACCCATCCGGCCTGACATTTCATATCCGGCTCGGGGGCCCGGCTCGTCTTGTGGAGACCTCTTGGCTCCCAAAGGAAAAACTTTTGCTCCTTACGGCCAAGCTGGGCGGAGCGGGGGATTGGCCCGCCAAGCCCGTAAAAACCGTCCTGAAGAGGCTTCGATTCGGTATCCAGAAAGAGTATTCCAGGATGGTGGCGGACCTTGGGAAAAGGCCCATGTGGGAATGGGATCGGAGAGCGGCAAACCGGGCCGTGTTGAGGATCCCAAAGGGCCTGACGCGTCTTCGAAGGAAGGAGTTTACGGGCATTGATCGAATCGGGGATGTGAGAGTGAAGAGAGCACCTGGAGGCGTGGATATCGATCTGGTCTTTACAGGGACCGACGGGGATCATGCCAGGATCTTCTGGCTTGATGCCGGGAAGAAACTCGTGGCTGATTTTTTCGATCGGCCCCTGGCCCTGACAGATGAGCGCCTTCGGTTGAAAAGGAAGGAAAGGGAAGATGTAAAGATCGCCAAAAAGGAGTCCCAACCATCCAAGGATCCCGCTTTGGAGAAGGGAAAGGCGGGTGAGGACATCCGTGGACCCCTGGCCTCTGAAAATCTTTCCGCAGGGACGGAGAGGAAGGAGATGCCGCCCGTTCCCTCATCAGCGCCCGGTGGCGGGCCTGTGGTGAGGAAGAAGATCCACCGGCCCGGGCAATCTCCAGGGTCCGGAACAACGGTGGCGGCCATCCCCCCACCCGTGATCCACCCCGTAGATATCATCATAGAACCCGACATTGACCTGGATCACATGGACCGGATCTACAACCCGGAATGGGTCCACCATCTGAACTCGGAAGAGGCCTTTCTGGTGGGCCGCATCCAGGAAGCCTGGGAGACCAAGGCCTATGAGAAGGGGGCCAAGCTCATGGAAGACTTCCTTTCGCGTTTTCCCGAGTCGCCCTTGAGGGAAAGCCTCTCTTTCCTGATCGGTGACTTCCGGTTGGCCCTCCTGAAAGAGGGGAGAAAAGAGGTCTTCCCTCTGGTCATTAAGAGTTATTCCGAGGCGGTCCGGCGTTTCCCCCAATCGGGACGGGTGGGGAGAACTTACGTGAGAATGGCTCAGGCCGAGGCCTTCATGGGAAGGAATTATGATGCCCTGGCTTCCCTAGATATGGCTATCGGGCGGTACCCGGAGGGCTCCCATCTCCCCCTCGCCTACCTGACCCGGGGCAAGGTCTATCTCCGGTTGAATCAGCCGGAAAAGGCTGTCAGGGACCTCAAGGTTGTATTGAGCCGCTTCCCCCACTCTTCGGTCGTGGAGGAGGCCCATTATGAGATCGCCAAATATCTTTATAGCGTGGGCGCCTATAAAGAGGCGAAGAAAAGGTTCAGTGAACTTCTTGAGAAAGACCCGGATTTCTATCTCAAGTTCCCAGGGTTCCTGAGCTTTATGGCCCAGACATCCCTTTACCTTAAGGATTACGAGACCGCCCGTAATTATTACTTCAAGGCCCTGAATCTCGGGCACCAACCGGAGTCCGAGGATTTATTGCTCGCCCATATCGGGGATACCTATAACCAGCAGTCCAGGGAACGGGAGGCGGAAAAGTTTTATCGCCTTGCCATCGAGTTGGATCCCGAGAGCGAAGGGGCGTCCATCGCCCGCCTGCGCCTGGCCGACTATGCCTCCGGGGTGACCTTGTTTAAAGAGGTGCACCAGAAAAACCTCAATAACACCATCGGGGATCTGGCGTTGCTGAACATGGCCAAGCGGCTCTACGAACAGAGACAGTATCAGATGGCCATGGATACCCTGAAAAAGCTCATGGAAAAGCCGAAGAATCCGGATATCCAGGAGAAGGCCCGGGATCTGTACGCCAGTGCCGTGGAGGAGGAACTCAAGAAGCGTTACAAGTCCGGAGAATACGATAAGGTGGTGGCTATGCGGGAGTCCGGGATCCTGCCGAGACCCTCAAAGCTGGACCCCGAAGTTTACCTCATGGTCGCCCAGTCTTACTACCATCTTGAGAAATACGGAGAAGCCATCCAGGTGTTCAGGGCCGTCAAGCCCTATGATCTTTCCCTGACCTCAAAGGGGGCCTATTTCATGCAGTTGGCGGACTGCTACGAACGCGAAGGGGATCTCCTGAGGGCCGAGAAGGTCTTGGAGCAGGGACGCCGGGAAGGACTGGCGACCGCCGACAAGCAGAGGATCACCCTGAAACTGGCCGACCTGCTCAAGGAGAATGCAGACTTCAGAAGGGCCTATGGACTCTATGAGAGCGTGGTAAAGGACAAGAGGGTGTTGAGCGACCTGGAGATCGCCCGGGCCTACCTGGCCATGGGTCAAATCAGCAACCTGGAACAGCGTTACGAGAGGGCCCGGGCCTCACTCAACCGGTGTATCGCCCTGGCGGAGAAAGACCGAAAGGATCTGGGCCTCCTTCAGTCGGCCTACGTGGAGATGGGAAACGGATACCACCGTGAAGGAAATGATGCCATGGCCATCAAGGCCTACCGCAGGGGGCTGGATCTTGGATACGGTCCGGAGAAAAAGGATTACTGGAAAATAAATTACCGTCTGGCCCTCTCCTACCTGAACACAGGGAAAACCAGGGAGGCGGAAGAGATTTTCAACGCTATAGCGGAAGAGGGAGATCCCTTGCTGCAACAGAAGGTCCAGATCAAGATGGGGATGATGGACCTGGAAAAGCAATTGAAACGACTCCCAATCCCCAGGGATCGGGAGGAAGAGACCCTTTAGGTTCGGGATGATTCAGAAGTCGACCCCTCGTCTCCCCTCCCTAGAGATAGGGAAGAGCAAGGGGCATTGAAGCTTGAGCTATGCCGAAAACGAATCGAAAAAAAATCCTGTGGACGGTCAGGGATTTTGCTCCTCCCAAGAGCCTCTGGGACCGACTCGAAGAGATGGACATGAAAGTCCTTCTGGCCGATCCGGGGGAAGATCCTCTTGAAAAAATCCAGAAGTCGTCCCCGGCCCTTTGGGTCGCCCAGACCAACGGAGGATCCGCGGATAACCTGGCGATGCTGGACAAGATTCGTTCGACCTGTCCGGATCTTCCTATCGTCGTAATGAGCACCGCACCGAGCGTGGAAGAGGCGGTCAAAATCCTCAAAATGGGAATCCGGGACTACATTCCCAAAGGCGCTTCGGAAGAACAGATCCGCCTGAGCGTGGAAGGGGTTTTGGGGCAATCTTTGAGCCGGAAATCTTTTTCCCGCCCCAAGATGCAAGGGCAGGACGATTCCCAGGAAGCTCCTATTGCCGTTGATTCGGCCATGAAAAAGATCCTCGCTCTGGCCAGGAAGGTCGCCGGCAGCAGGACAACTATCCTGATACAGGGTGAGAGCGGAACCGGGAAGGAGGTCCTCGCCCGGTACATTCATCGCTGCAGCAACAGGAAAGAAGCGCCTTTCGTGGCAGTCAACTGTTCCGCCCTGCCCGAGACCTTGCTGGAAAGCGAACTCTTCGGGCATGAGCGGGGAGCCTTTACCGGCGCCGTAGCCCGGAAAAAGGGAAAATTCGAATTGGCCGACGGAGGCACCCTGCTCCTGGACGAGATCAGCGAGATGGATATCTCCATCCAGGCCAAGCTCCTGCGGGTGTTGCAGGAAAGGGAAGTGGACCGGGTCGGCGGACAGTTTCCCGTTCCCGTTGACACCCGGGTCATCGCCACCACGAACCGGGACCTTGAAAGTGAAACAAAAAAAGGTCGCTTCCGGCTCGACCTCTTTTACCGCCTCAACGTGATCCCCCTCCGATTGCCCCCCCTCAGGGATCGGCCCGATGACATCGTCCCGCTGGCCAACCATTTTCTTGAAAGGCATTGCAGTCTCAACGGTATTTCCCAAAAAAGGCTGACCCCGGAAGGTGAAAAGTTTTTGAAAGAGAGGGGATGGCCGGGAAATGTCAGGGAACTGGAAAATCTCATGGAAAGGGCCACCCTCCTGGTGGAATCGGACCAGGTGGGGCGAGCGGACCTCGAAGAAATTCTCGGGCCGGGAGAGGACGAATCTGTTGAATTCGGAATCGATCGCGTTCTTCCCCTCAAGGATATGGAAAAGCGAATGATATTCCGCGCCCTGAACGACCACGGGGGAAACCGGACCCATGCCGCAAGGGTTCTGGGAATCAGCGTCCGGACCCTGCGAAACAAGCTTAACGAGTACCAGGAAGAACTCAAGAGGAGCAGGGCAACAGAGGAAAGCCCGCAGGGCGTCAAATTCCCGACAGGCCGGGCCTCTTCGGGAAGGGATGGGACCTAGCTATAATACCCGATACGTCGGAGGACCCGTCCTGAAATCCGCAAAGAGAGTGGTATCCCTTTTGCATTAATACTTGGGTACCCCTTTGGTGAAGGAGAGGAATCAACCATGGACAGGCTCAATGGTAAAGGTATCACGGGGAAGACCGTTTCGCTCCTGGCCCGTGCCCTGGATTTCAGGAGCGCCAATCACAACGTGATTTCCAGCAATTTGGCCAACATCGACACCCCAGGTTTCCGGCCCAAGGAGATCAGTTTCAGCGAGGCCCTGAAACGGGAGGTGGAAAAGACGGGACTGCCCCTTCGAAAGACCGACCCGAACCATTTTTCCCATTTCACGGGAAGTCTCGACCCGGGTGAGCGGGTCTACACCATGAGGACATTAGGGAAGACCATAGTGGGTTCAAACCAGATCAACATCGACCGCGAAATGGCCAAGATGGTGGAAAACAACCTGTTGTTCGAGGCCTCGGCCAGGTTGTTGGCCAAGAAATTCGAGGCCTTGAAACTGGCGATCGAGTCAGGAAGGAGGTAAGGGAAGATGGACTTGATGCAGGCCATTGAACGGGCGGCGAGCGGCATGCTGGCCCAGAGGATACGGCTCAATGTCATATCCACGAACCTGGCCAATGCAAATACCACGAGGACCGAGGATGGAAAACCTTACCGGAGGAAGACGGTTATTTTCGAGACTACCCCGGGGGTGCCCGGCGTGGAATCTTTTGAAAAGCGCCTGAAAAGTACTCTCGAAGCCCGACTCAGCGGGGTTCGGGTGCGGGAAATCGTGCCCGTTGGGGGAGAATTCAAGAAAATATATGATCCTTCTCACCCCGATGCGGATGAAAATGGGTTCGTTTACCTGCCCAATGTCAACCTTGTGGAAGAGATGGTCAACATGCTGGATGCGAACCGGGCTTACGAGGCCAATGCCGCGGTGATCAAAGCCGCGAAGAACATGGCGCTCAAGGCCATTGAGCTCGGCCGTTAATGGGGAGAACTGAAATGGATCCTGTTTCCAGGATATCGGGTAACGTACCGGGTTTCTTCGGGCCGAAGAAAGGGAGCGCTTCCCCAGGCGGGGATAGTTTTGCAGATACCCTGAAGGCCTTTGCCCGGTATGTGGATGGTGAAATCAAGAAGTCGGACCGAATGGCACAGGAATTCGCGGTGGGAAAGAGACAGGATATCCATGAGGTCATGATAGCAGCACAGAAGGCCGACCTCTCCTTCCGTTTCCTGCTCCAGATCCGGAACAAACTCATGGAGGCCTATCAGGAAGTGATGCGCATGCAGTTCTAACGAGTGTAAGGCCGCCCCTTGAACCACCGGGGAACCCGGGGTTTGGGGAGGAGAGGCATGCTGCCCCGCTCAAGCTCAACGCTTGAAAAAAGGATGTAACATGGCGGAAACAGAGAAGAATTCCATTCAGCAGTTCATTCAGGTGTTCAAGGCCATGCCCAATGGGAAAAAGGCTTCCTTCGGGCTGGTCGTAGTCACCCTGGTTGGTGGGTTCATCGCGCTCTTTCTCTGGGCGAACCGGCCTGATTTCCAGGTCCTTTTCGCGAACCTTGATGCGGCGGATGCAGGAAGGATCACAGAGAAACTTCGGGAGCAAAAGATCCCCTACCAGCTCAAGGAAGGGGGAAGCGCGATCATGGTCCCAAGGGAAAAAGTCTACCAGCTCAGGCTGGAGCTCGCAAGTGAAGGCATCCCCCGGGGCCACAATGTGGGTTTTGAGATATTCGACAACCTGCCCTTCAGTACGACCGAGTTCGTGCAAAAGCTGAAATACAAGCAGGCCCTCCAGGGAGAGTTGGCCCGCACCATCATGGAATTCGATGCAGTGGACCAGGCAAGGGTCCATATCGTCACGTCCGGCGATTCTCTTTTCGCCGAACCGGAAAAACCCGCCACAGCGTCGGTCGTTTTAAGGCTCCACCCGGGCAGGTCCCTGGACCAGAGGCAGATGCAGGGAATCATCAATCTCGTGGCCCGGGCCGTTGAGGGCCTGAAACCCGAGAACGTAACGCTCGTGGACATGTCCCGAGGGCTCCTTTCCAAGGGATACCCGGGAGGCGACGGGGCCGACGCCCTCAGCCGGGCCCAGTTCGAATACCAGCAGAAGATCGAGAGGACCCTGGAGCACCGCATCCAAACCATGCTGGAGTCCGTAGTGGGCATGAACAGGGTGGTGGCGAGGGTCTCCGCGGAGGTGGATTTCGAGAGGGTCAAGATCCTGGAAGAGAGGTTCGACCCCGACAGCAGCGTTATTCGGAGCGAGCAGAAGGAAAAGGAGGTTTCCTCGGATCAGAGCGGTTATGCGGCAGGATCCCCTGACCTCCAGGCCCAGGTATATAAAAGCCCTGGAACCATGGGGGGTGGAGGAAGCTCGGGCAAGAGCTTTCAAAAAGAGAACTCCGTGATCAATTACGAGATCAATAAGATACAGCGCCAGGTCATGAACTCCGTGGGAGAAATCAAGCGCCTCTCCGTCGCCGTCATCGTGGACGGGCCCTATGTTTCTGAGAAGGGACCGGACGGGAAGACCATCCAGAAGTTCGTGCCCCGAAGTCGAAGGGAAATGAAGACCTTCGAGGACATCGTCAAGAAGGCGATGGGCTTCAGGAGTGAACGAGGAGACCAGGTGAGCGTGACCAATATCCCCTTCGCCATCCAGACGGAGGAAGTGGCGCTCGTAGGGAACGGATCTCCCTGGTTGGACTATGCCCGTAAGGCCACCAAGCCCCTTTTCAACATTTTCCTGATCGCCCTCTTCTTCCTCTTCGCTGTAAGGCCTTTCAAGAGGTGGCTGAAAAACGCCGGGGAATCCATCTTTGTACCGTCTCTTCCACAGGGAGAGGGCGTTCCCCAGCTCTCCGAGCAGGCGGGAGAGGCGGCGGACAAGACTGGTGAAAAGAAACGAACTGCGGAGATCACCGCCAGCAACCCGGACATGGCGGCCCAGGTGATCCGGGCGTGGTTGCACGAGGGAAGGTAATTGGCTTCGACGAGTACACTTACGGGCGCAAGGAAAGCGGCCATCTTCTTGTTGGTCATGGGAGAGGAGTTCACCGCCCAGGTCTTCAAGCACCTGGAGGAGGGGGAGATCAAGTTGATCGGCGAGCACATGGCCCAGATCAAGAAGGTGGATCCCCAACTGGTATCCTCTATCATGGAGGAGTTCTCATACACCTATGAAGGCACAGGAACCATCAACGTGTCGGGGAAAGAATTTCTCCAAAAATCCGTATCCCTGGCTTTCGACTCCAGAAAAGCGGACGATCTCCTCGAAGACCTGCTCTCCAGGCGGGGCCTGGGATCCTTTGAAAAGCTCGGGTCCCTCAGCCCCCCGGTCCTGGCCAATATGCTCCTAAACGAACACCCTCAGACCATCGCCCTCATACTGGTCAACATGAAATTCCAGCATGCGGCCGAGGTGGTCCAGCACCTGCCCGAAGAGATCCAGAGCGAGGTCATCATGCGGATCGCCAACCTGGGGGACGTCCCCAATGAGATCGTCCACGAGATCCAGGAGAGCATCGAGGAGCAGCTTTCCAATATCAGCCGGGCCTCGGACGAGAATCTGGGCGGCATCCAGACGGCGGCCGAGATTCTGAACCACATGGATCACAAGACCGAGAACAGTATCCTCGAAAAGATCGAGACCGAACAGGAGGAGCTTGCCGAGGAGATCCGTCAGTCCATGTTCGTCTTCTCCGACCTGGTCACCCTGGACGATCGGTCCATCCGCGCCCTCCTCAAGGAGATCAGCAACGACGAACTCATCCTGGCCCTCAAGACCGCCAGCGAGGAATTGGCGGAGAAGATTTTCAGCAACGTCAGCCAGAGGGCCGCCCAAATGATGAAGGAAGACATGGAAGTGATGGGCCCGGTGAGACTCCGGGATGTGGAACAGGCCCAGCTCAATATCATCAAGGTCGCCCGAAGGCTTGCGGAGGAAGGGAAGATCGTGCTTGGCAGCAAAGGGGGTGACGATATCCTTGTCTAGCTTGATCAAGGAACCCCATGATCCGCTTTTGCAGGTGGAACCTTACGAGGTGGAGGATATGACCCCGGAGGAGGACGCCGGTCCGGTGGACTCCGGTGGGGTTGTTCAGTTGCCGGTTCACGGTCTGGAATCCTCATCTTATTCGGGACACTCCCAGGAGGAGTCGCCGGTACAGGAGGAACCCCCGGAGGAGAGCCTGGAGGAACGCCTGGCCCGACTTGAGCGGGAGGCCTACGAGAAAGGGTTTGAACAGGGACGAAAGGACGGCCTGGATCTCGAACAGCGCCAGTTGATGGAAAAAGGGAAGGAACTTGATGCCCTTTTTAAAGAGATCAGCGATTTGAAGGGCCGGATTTATTCCGAGGCCGAAGGGGAGTTGCTTGAGCTGAGCCTGTTGATAGCCGAAAGGATCCTCCACAGGGAGGTCGAGACCGATCCCCGGGTCATCAGGGAGACCATCCGGGCGGCCCTTTCTTTCGTGGCGGACAGGAGCCGCGTGAGGATCCTGATCCACCCGGAGGACATGGAGGAGGTCCAGAGGATGTTGCCTGATCTTGCCGCCGAGAACAGGGGGAGAACGTTCCAGGTGGCGGCGGACCCGGCCGTGGAACGCGGGGGGTGTGTCCTGGAGACGGGATTCGGCCGCCTCAACGCCACCTTGAAGGACCAGATCGAGGTAATCAAAAAGGAACTGGAGGAAGAGTTTTCAGGAAAGCTGGGGGAAGATTCATGAGCCTGTCCCTGGCGCGATACCTTGACAGGGTCCGCACCTGCCCCATGATCCGGATGGAAGGGGAGGTCAAGAAGGTGGTGGGCACGGTCATTGAGGGAGAGGGCCCTCCTATTCCGGTGGGCGGGGTTTGCCGGATCCTGTCCCCGAATCTTTCCGAACCTGTCGTGGCAGAGGCAGTGGGTTTCAGGGATGGGCGGGTGATCTTAATGCCCCTTTCGAATTGCGAGGGCGTGCAGCCGGGAAGTCGAATCATCGCCCACCGTTACGAAGCCAAGGTGGGAGCGGGCGTCGGCCTTCTGGGGCGTGTCCTGGACGGCCTGGGAAACCCCCTTGACGGAGAGCCGGCGCCCAGTGTCGAAAAATTCATGTCCCTTTATGCCCCTCCCCTGAATCCCTTGCGGAGGAGCAGGATCCGGGAACCCCTGGATGTGGGGGTTCGTTCCATCAATTGCCTGATCACCCTGGCCAAGGGCCAGCGGTGCGGGATCATGGCGGGATCGGGCGTGGGAAAGAGCGTTTTGCTCGGAATGATGGCCCGATATACTCAGGCGGATGTCAATGTCATAGCCCTGATAGGAGAGCGGGGAAGGGAAGTCAAGGAATTCATCGAGCGGGATCTGGGGAAGGAGGGATTGAAACGCTCCGTTGTTGTGGCGGCCACCTCGGATACCTCTCCCCTGATAAGGATTCGTGGGGCCTATTTGGCCACCGCCATAGCGGAATTTTTCCGGGACCACCAGGGTAAAGACGTACTCTTGATGATGGATTCCGTAACCCGCTTTGCCATGGCGGCCCGGGAGGTCGGACTGGCCGCAGGTGAACCACCGACCACCAAGGCCTATCCCCCCAGTACCTTTGCACACCTCCCCCGGCTCCTGGAACGGGCCGGAACCAACGGAGGAACGGGATCCATCACGGGAATCTACACGGTGCTGGTGGAGGGGGACGACATGAACGAACCCATCGGGGATGCGGTGCGTTCTATCGTGGATGGGCATATCGTCCTGGACCGGCAGTTGGCAACCCGGGGACACTATCCTGCGATCGATGTGCTCTCCAGCGTGAGCCGCCTTATGGGGGACGTGGTGGACCGGGAGCATCTCTCCCGTGCCGTTGAACTGAGGCGTATTCTGGCCGATTACGCCAAGATCGAGGACCTTGTAAATCTCGGTGCTTACGAGAAGGGGGCCAACAGGAGGACGGACCGGGCCCTGGAGATGATCGAGGAGGTCAATGCTTTCCTTCAGCAGGATGTGGGAAGAGGGTGCACCCTGGAGGAGGGACTCAGGGAGCTTACCAGGCTCCTGAACTCCAAGAAGATGTGAGGGAAAGGTCCCGGGGAGACTTGTACGAAGGAAGGATTAGGAAGTGGGATATTCCTTCAGATACCAGCCCGTCCTCAACTACCGGGAGCGGCGGAAGGAACAGGCCGAGATCGCCCTGGCCAAGGCCCGGGAACGGCTGGGAGAGGCCCGCAGACTACTGGAAGAGTACCGTAGAAAACTTTACGAGACAACCCGGGACTTCGAGTCCAGATTAAAGACGGGAATGTCGGCCGATGAGATTCAAAACCACCGGGAATACCTGGAGACCCTCGGGAGGCGAATCGAGTCCCAAGAAGAGGAAGTTTTCAGGTTGGAAAAGGTGGTGCGCCGAAAGATGCACGAAGTCCTCCAGCGGAGCAGGGAATACAGGATCATGGAAAAGCTCAGGGACAAGGACTTCGATGCCTGGCGTCGCAAGCAATTTCAGGAAGAGCAGAAATGGATGAACGAGGTGGCAGTCACCCGCCACGGAAGGGAGTTCCCATGAAGGACAGGAAATGGACGTACTTCGGGTTGGGGTTTCTCCTGCTCGGCCTGGTGGGAGTCAAGATCCTGTTGAGTGGAATCTTTCTTGATTTCAGTGCCCTTGGTTTTTCCACCCCGTCTTTGGCCGTCGCCGGTGACAGGGGCGTATCCGATAAAACCCCTGCGGCTCCGGAGGCTTCGCCGGAACCTTCTTCGGAAACGCTTGAGAGGAAGGCCCAGGAACTGAGGGCCAAGGAACTGGAACTGCAGAAAAGAGAACAGGAACTCCTGCCGCTCAAGGCCGAGATAGAGGAAAAACTGGCACAGTTGAACGAGCTTCAACTCAGGTTGACGGCCTATGCCAAGCAGTTGGCCGACAGAGAGAAGGCCCTGGAGGATGCCAAGATGGCTCATCTCGTGGCCCTTTATTCGGCAATGGAACCAGCGCGGGCGGCCGCCATCATGGACAAACTCAAGATCCAGACGGTGGTCCTCATTCTCCGGCACATGAAGGGGAAATCCGCGGGAAAGATCCTCGCAATGATGAATCCGGAACGAGGCGCCCTGATAAGCGAGAAACTGGCCCACCTCAATTAAGGGGGTCTTCTTTTCCGGGAATCCCCCTGCCCCGTCCCCATGTGATTTCCCGCTGATCCCCAACCGACCACCTGACCTTCCACCCCATCCGACCTTGAAATGGGCGATCCTTTCTACACCCGCCCAGTAACGGGCCTCACCCAGGTGATAAGGAAATTTTTACCTACCTGCCTGCAGCGTACGGCCAAATTTTTCCCTGCCTTCAGGTCCCTGTATCCGGCTATTGTAATGTAATTGTCTGGAATTATTAAAAATGCTGCCAAGGCTCTTCAATGGCACACCCATTGCTCACCTGTATCTGCGAAAGGAACAGGACCAGAAGGGATAAGGAGACGCCATGCAACAGGTCGCTCAAATGATGATGTCCCTCGCCATAACGGGAGGAGACAAACCGGCGGGCATGCGGAAAACTCCCCAGGAGATCGGAAACGGCCTCTTCAAGACTTTTCTCACCAGAGGCGGTGAATCCCTCTTTTCTGAAAAGGGCGCCCGATCTGTCGTAGGTGACGGGGGAAAGAGGGGTGCCCGGGGCTCCGACCCCCTGAAGATGCTGGAGGACATCCTGAAATACGTGGGAATGCCCACTTCACAATTCAGGCTGCCTCCCGGGGTCACCCCACAGCTCATCCATTTCCTGGAAAAGAGGGGCCTCAGTCGGGAAGAAATCAGCAGGCTCCTCCAGTCAGCCACGGATGCAGACGGAATGATCCAAATGGATCGCCTCTTGGCAGGGCTTGGGAAGGGACTGGAAAGGCAAGGGGATGCCGTCCCCGAGCTGATCGTGGAGATGGATCGGGTGCCCGAGGTGGAGTCCCTCCTCTTCAAGCTGGGTTTCGGCGTCGAAGACGTCAAGAAGATGATGGAGAATTCGGTGAGGGAGGGGGAAGGTCTATCTTTGTCCAGGCTCTCCAGGGAACTCGGCGGGAGGATCCCCGGGTTTTCCTCTGAGAAGGAAATCGCGGCCTTCCTCAGTGAGCAGGGAATCAAGAGCCGTCCTCGGGTATTAGGTGACTCTCTTGGTCTGGAGGTCGAGAAAAAGATCAAAGCCTTTTCCGATGTGACCCCGGAGGAGCTTCAACAGAAGGTCAAAAGTGAGATAGCCGGGATCCTGAGGCGGAAAGGCGTGCCTCCCGAGGAAGTCAAGGCCTTCCTTGAAAGACTCTCGATAAAGACCCACAGCGGGAATTCGCGGGCGGAGGATCCGCTAAACGCCTCAACCAGGGGCAAGGGAGCGAGCGAGGCAGAGGCCATGAACCTCTTGAGCCAGGTGGTGATCAAGCCCCGTTCCGACCAGCGCCCCGGGGGGTGGCAGAAGAGGATCATGGAGATCCTGAGACAGGAGAACCTGGCCGGGAATTTCGGTCAACCGGTGGAAACCCCGGAGGATGAAGGCCATGTGCTGCGTTCCGCCATCGCCGAGTGGATCAAGGGGGGCAAGGCGGGACAGATGATCTCTGATCTCCAAGGGGAAAGGGTCCCCTGGACCGCCGGGCGGCCGATCCTTCAGGGGAAGGCGGAAACCCATGGCGGGCGGACAAAAGGTCGAACGACCGGCGTCAAGGATTTTATCGAAGTGAGGAATGCAGCCGGGAATGATCTTCAGGGGAGCAGGGAGATCAATGGAATCCGGGAAGGTGGAACCTTGAATTCCTCCAGGGAGACCGGCGGATTGCCCCATCCCCTTCCAAGGATCGTTGAAAAGATCGGCCTCATGATACGGGGCGGTGAGCAGCGGGGCAGTATCCGGATCTCTCCTCCCGAACTGGGCCGCCTGGAGGTGGAGCTCGTGATCAAGCAGGGACATGTACATGCAAACCTGAGCACAGAGAATCCCATGGTGAAAGAGATCATAGAGGCCAACCTCCATCATCTCAGGCAGCAATTGACCGAGCAGGGTTTTATCGTCGAAAAATTCGAGGTCATGGTGGGATTGGGGGATCGTCAAGAGCGCGAAAGGAACGACTGGATGGCGGGGGGAAGCGGACGCAGGCGGAGATCTTTCGGGCAGACAGGGGAGGAGCCGGCCCTTTCTCCGGTGATCCAGGATACGGTCGTCTCGGAGGACGGCCAGGTGAGCGTCCACGTGTGAAGGAAACTGGAAAGGAGGGGAGGACATGCTGGAAGGAATCAGCGGGATCCCCATGGTGGAGGATAAGAGCAAGAATAACTATACGGAAAAATCCAAGGAGGTCATGGGCCGGGATGACTTCTTGAAGATGTTCCTGGCCCAGATGCGGCACCAGGACCCCCTGAACCCCATGGATACCCAGCAGTTTTCGGCCCAGTTGGCCCAGTTCAGCAGTCTGGAGCAACTCTACAACGTAAATGAGACCCTGGAGGCCATTAAGGAGTCAGAGGCCGGACTCGGCCGGTATCAGGCCCTGAGTTTCATCGGCAAGGAGGTCCTGGCCGAGGGCGACCGGATCCCCCTGGTCGAGGGTAAGGAAGGAAAAGCGGCCTTCAGAATCCCGGAAAAGGCCGATTGTACGGCCCATATTGTGAACGACGAGGGTCAGCTCTTGAGGAAGATCCCTCTGGGTGTCCTTCAGGCCGGCAGGCACGATTTCACCTGGGACGGAAAGAATGACCTGGGAGGAACCATGCCCCCCGGGACCTACCGCTTCGAAGTGAGCGCCCGGTCGATCAGTGGAGCGGCGGTGAAGGCCGAAACACTGATCAGGGGACTGGTGGAGAAGATCAATCTTGAGGGGAATTCCCCTCTCCTTTATGTGGGAGAGATTCCGCTCAGGCTTTCCCAGATCCTGGATATCCGGGCACCCGCGGATATACAGGGCGGCGGTGAGTCTGTGGGTGGCGACAGCTAGGGCCTTGAATATAGAGGTCCCGGATAAAAGGGTAGGCAGACTGAGCGGATCATTTAGTATATTTCAATGACAGGAGGAAAAAGAGAATGGCACTATCCAGCGCACTTTTCTCGGGCATAAGCGGGTTGAACACCCTGGGAAATGCCATGCAGATCATCGGCGACAACATTGCCAACGTCAACACCATCGGCTTCAAGGGGGCCACCTTTACATTCCAGGACCTCCTGAGCCAGGCCACGGCGACCATGTCCGGGACTTCCCAGGTGGGCCGGGGTGTCGGCCTCGGAGACATATATTCCTCCTTTGAGCAAGGCTCATTCGAGACCACCGGGAACACCACGGACCTGGCCATCGGGGGACAGGGGTTTTTCGTGGTGAGGGAAAGTGACACGGAAAACCTGTTTTATACCCGGGCGGGAAATTTCCGGTTCGACCGGAACGGGTACCTGGTAAACCCGGAAGGATACGTGGTCCAGGGCTGGGAGCTGGACGACAACGGTGAGGACGTAGGGTCGGTTACGGATATCCGCCTCGACTCCTTTACCTCCTCTCCCGTGGCGACCTCAAGGATCACCATTGTGACAAATCTCGACTCGGATGCCTCCAGCAACTGCGCGGATCTTTCTCTCGCCTGGGACGGGAATAACTCTTCCGGCACCTATATGGATGAATCCAACTACGAGTACCAGAGCACAGTGAAGGTCTATGATTCCCTGGGCGGCACCCACGACCTGACCGTTTATTATGATCCCACTTCAACCTCCGGGGTGTGGGAGTACATCATTGTGTGTAATCCCGATGAGGACGAGAGGGGCGGTTCGGATTCAGACTGTAACGGGCTCCTGGCCAAAGGGGAGATCACCTTCAGCACCAGCGAGGGTAAAGTAACCAACATTACCATGTACTTGAACGACGGCGACGGGAGGGCTGCCGGGAATTGGACTGCTGCGAGCATCGACAGCCACGGTTATTACTATTTTCAACCCAATTTCGGGACGGGCACCCAGGACATCGAGTTCGATATCGGGACCCGGGATTCCACCGGGGGTGGGTCAGGCGGTCCCACCTGGGTCAATGATTCCCTTACCACCACCCAGTTCGCACGCGCTTCCACCACCACATTCCAGTCTGCCAACGGTTACGGCGCCGGGGACCTGCAGGGTGTGGACGTGGACGTTGACGGGGTGATCACCGGCGTCTACTCCAACGGCGAGATCATTCCCCTCTTCAGGGTGGCCCTCGCCAAGTTCCAGAACATTAACGGGCTCCTGAAAGAGGGCGGAAACCTTTACAGGGAGACCCGGGAGAGCGGGGATGCCATCACCAACCGGCCCGGAACCAACGGCCTGGGGAGCATCGCCCCCAACTCCCTGGAGCAGTCAAACGTGGACATTGCAAACGAGTTCGTCAAGATGATCACCACCCAGCGTGGATTCCAGGCCAACGGTAAGATCATCACGGTAACGGACGCAATGCTGGCTGAATTGATCAACCTCAAGCGGTAATTTGATTCGCGGGGGGGCGCCCCAGGACGCCCCCCCGCGTTTTATCAGGTTTGTTTATTGGCAGGTACTTGGAAGGCCCAATCGGTCTTCTCCTAAGGGGCTTGGGTTTAGTCTCCGGGAAAGGGGACCCCGTGACCCGCCATACAATCCACCGACTCTCCCACCGTCAATCCTTTGACTATCCGGCCTTCTATGCCCTTCATTCGAAACCACGGCAAGGGATCATGTGGCGTCTGGCAAGGCTATCTACTTGAAATACCGTTAAAATCCCTTCAAACCATGTCTTCCCTTCCCCACCTGTCCGGATCTGGCACAGAGGTTGCTTTAAATAACAGGCGTTAAGCCTTGAAGGCGCTCGGATACCCATCACTTCCGATCCCGATGGGTGCCGAGGGATCCGGAATCCTTCATATATCGGAGAGTCGAGCCTGCATGGATATAGCAACCCTAGTCGGAATCGTTTTGGCCTTCAGTCTGGTGCTGACCGCCATCATGATGGGAGGGAGCATCGCCCTTTTCATAAACATCCCCTCCATAATGATCGTTATCGGCGGCACCCTGGGAGCCACCATGATCAATTACCCGCTGCCTGACATCATGAAGGTGTTCAAGGTGGTGAAAAACGCCTTTTTCATGAAATCCTACACGGCCAAGGAATTGATCTCCAATTTCGTCAGCCTGGCGGGAACAGCCCGGAGGGAAGGGATCCTGGCCCTGGAATCGGCCATCAACGATATCGACGACGAATTCATGAAAAAGGGACTCCAGTTGTCCGTGGACGGGCTGGAGCCCTCCTCCATCCGGGACATCCTGAACACGGAGATCCAGTCCATCCAGGACCGTCACAAGCTTGGGGCCGAGATTTTCACCACCCTTGGGACATTCGCTCCGGCCCTCGGAATGATCGGAACCCTGATCGGGCTGGTCCAGATGCTCCAGACCATGAACGACCCGGCCACGATCGGGCCGGCCATGGCCGTGGCCCTGCTCACCACCTTTTACGGGGCCCTGCTGGCCAATATTTTATGTCTTCCCGTGGCGGGAAAACTAAGAAACAAGAGCAGTGACGAGGTGATGATCAAAGAGCTGATTACCGAGGGAATAGTCTCCATTGCAAAGGGGGACAACCCCAGGATCCTGGAACAGAAACTGAACGCATATCTCCCGCCCCAGTTGAGGGAAAGCTCCTTCAATTAGCCGGGGGTAGTAATGTGGGACGCATTATGGCCCCATTAAATCGGGAAAGAGGAGAGTAAAGAATCCATGGCTGAGAAAGAAGAAAAGGACAGGACGGAAGAATCACCGGAAGGGGGTGGGGAAGAGACCCAGAAGAAGGGTCTCCCCCTCAAGTTGATCATCATCGTGGGTCTGCTTGTGCTCCTTCTGGCCGGAGGAGCAATCGCCTGGAAGGGAGGGATGCTTGATCGATTCACGGGAGGGGCGGAAAAGGCCGCCGAAACGAAGAAGGTCGTGGAAGCGGGGAAGAGCGATATCGGGCCCATCTATTCCTTGGATACCTTCATCGTCAACCTGGTGGATCCCCAGGGAAAAAAGTACCTGAAAGTGAAAATGGAGTTGGAACTGAGTTCCGAGGAGTTGAGAATGGAGGTGGAGAAAAGACTCCCCCAGTTCAAGGACACCATTATCACACTGCTGAGCAGCAAGACCTACGAGGACGTCAGCTCACTGGAGGGAAAACTCCAGTTGCGGGCCGAACTGATGGCCATGCTCAACCAGTACCTGACCTCCGGGTCGATAGTGAATATCTACTTTACCGAATTTATCGTTCAATAGGAGATCCGGCCCGGAGGACCCTGAAAGAAACCGAAAAAACGGGTGAATTGCAGGAGAGGTGAAGTACTTTGAACAAACTGCTTTCCCAGGACGAGGTCGATGCACTCCTGAAGGGGTTGGATGCCGGCGATATAGAGACCGAGCAGGATACCGAAGAACCCGATGAGGAATTCGAAACCTTTGATTGGACCGCACAGGGGAAACAGATCAAGACCAGGTTCCCCCTGCTGGAAGTAGTCCACGGGCGATTCTGCCAGAAATTCAGGGGAACCCTCTCGAGTGCGCTTCGAAAAATGGTCGACGTCACCAACAACCCCATCGGTACCATCCGTTACAGCGATTTCCAGCGTTCCCTTCCGGTGCCCACCAGTATGCACCTCTTCAAGATGGAGCCCTTGAGGGGAACGGGGATTCTTGTCATTGAAAGCAGGCTCGTCTTTGCGCTGATCGAGGCCTTCTTCGGCGGATCAGGGACCGGATCCACCAAGATCGAGGGCAGGGATTTCACACCCATTGAGAAGCGGATGATCGAGAAGGTGGTCCAGATGGCCCTGGTGAACCTCACGGAATCCTGGGAGGACGTTTATCCCATCAAGACGGAATTCATCCGCTCGGAGAGCAATCCCCTGGTCGTCAATGTGGTACCAGGGGAGGAACTTCTCATCCTGGCCAAATTCGAGGTGGAGCTCAACAAGCCTCTTGGCAACATCACCATGTGCGTGCCGGTTTCCACCTTTCAGCCGATCCGCCAGAAGCTCTCAGGAGGATACCGTGACGAGGACTACAAGGTGGACTCTGAATGGTTAAACACGCTGAGGGAACAGGTGGAGGAAACGGAAGTGGAATTGTCGGTTTTCCTGGGACGCACGGAACTGGCCGTCAGGGATCTCATCAACATGAGGGAAGGAGACATCATCATCCTTGACAACGAGTTTCGAAAACCCCTCATGGCCACCGTAGAGGGAGTCCCGAAATTCAACGGGTATGCGGGGAGATGGAAGAACCGAAAGGTCTTCAAGGTGGAGCATCCGATTCTCTGGGAACCCAGGGAATCGGTGGTATGGCCCGAGGAGGCGAAAAGAGAGTGATCCGGTGATAGAGCCGGATGAGAAGGAAACCATGAAGACAAACAAAGGACGATGGGGGGACACTCATGTCCGAGGAAGAAAAAGAACGGAAAGTTGAGGAGACTCAAGAAACAATGAAGGAGGAGACGGCTCAGGCGGAGGCCAGGGAGGTCACCTTTGCCGATATCGAACCGGGATTGGAAGGGGGAAACGGATCCCAGAGCATGGATTTCCTTCTGGATATCCCCTTGGAGATCAGTGTCCAACTCGGGAAGACAAAGATCACCGTGGGCGATTTGCTCAAATTGAATCAGGGCTCGGTCGTCGAACTCAACAAGATGACGAACCAGCCCCTTGAGATTTATGTAAACAACAAGCTGATGGGAGAGGGAGAGGTCGTGGTGGTCAATGAGAAATTCGGCATCCGCCTGATGAACATCATCAGCCCCGGCGAGAGGGTCCGGGGTCTGGCGTGAGAGGTAGAAAGCCCGCTTCCACCGGTCCGGGAGTGGGAGAGAGGAGGTAACTTGGCCACGGATTTCGGCGGCGCGGCCCTGAAGATGGTAGGATCCCTGATCCTGGTCCTGGGGCTGATTCTGCTTTTCTCTTATTGGTTGAAGCGGTTGCGCACGGGCGGATTATGGTCGTCCAGGAACATGCCGTCCTTGCGGCTGCTGGGCATCCTGAGCCTGGCTCCCAAAAGGGCCTTGGCCCTGGTCGAGGTCTGTGGCCACTGGTATGTCCTGGGGTTGGGAACGGAAAACGTGACCTTGATTTCGGAAATTGAACCCTCACAGGACCTGATGAATGGGCCGGGAGGCGGAATCACCCCACAAAAAGGGGAGGGATTCCAGGCCGTTCTCCGTAATGCCGGTTTGTTGCGGGGAAAGGAAACGGAAACCGGTGGAAAATAGGGTCATGGGATGCACCAAGAAGAAAGGAAGGTTTTTGGCGCTCGGAGTGATCGTGGTGCTTCTGGGCCTGGCCGCCCCCTTGGGGGCCCAAGAACTGCCCATGCTGCCCACCGTGTCCATCGGCGTGGCCCAGGCGGACAAACCCGAGCAGGTCTCAGTGCTTCTCCAGATCCTGTTCCTCCTGACCGTCCTCTCCTTGGCTCCGGCCATTCTGGTCATGATGACTTCCTTTACCCGCCTGGCGGTGGTCTTTTCCCTGGTACGGCACGCCCTGGGAACCCAGCAGATGCCTCCCAACCAGATTATCGTGGGTTTGGCCCTTCTGCTGACCTTTTTCATCATGACCCCGGTGTATAACCAGATCAACAGGGAGGCCCTTCAGCCTTACCTGGCCGAGGAAATATCCCAGGAGGAGGCCCTGCACAAGGCCCTCGAACCCATCCGGAGCTTCATGTTCAAACAGACCCGGAAAAAGGATCTGGCCCTGTTCATGAATATCTCCCACAGAAATAAACCAAAAGATCTGGAAGAGATTCCCACAACGGTGCTTATTTCCTCCTTTGTGGTCAGTGAGCTTAAAACCGCTTTCCAGATCGGGTTTTTGATCTACATCCCCTTTCTCGTGATCGACATGGTGGTCGCAAGCGTCCTCCTGTCCATGGGGATGATGATGCTGCCCCCCTTCATGGTCTCCCTGCCCTTCAAACTGATGCTTTTCGTACTCATCGACGGATGGTACCTGCTGGTGGGATCCATGGTGAAGAGCTTTTCGTGAGGTTCCAAGAAGATGACGCCTGAATTTGTAGTCAGCCTGGGTAAAGAGGCTATTCAACTGGCCCTGATGCTCTCAGCCCCGCTCCTGGGGGTGGGGCTGATCGTAGGGTTGATCATCGCCATTTTACAGGCGACCACCCAGGTCCAGGAGATGACCCTCACCTTCGTACCCAAGATCGTAGCCGTACTGTTGACCCTCCTTGCCGCGACGCCCTGGATGCTCGGCAAGATGTCCCACTTTGCCAGTCAACTGATCATCAGCATTCCCAGTGTGATCCGGTAAGCCATGGAAGCGAGCCATGCCCTTTCCCCTTGAAAGCATAGAGCAGATTCAAGGTTTTTTCTGGATCCTCGTGCGGGTGAGTATCCTTGTGGCCATGCTTCCGTTTTTCGGCGCGAAGGGGTTACCGATGCTCTGGAAGGCCGGGCTCTCTGTCGTCCTGGCCGTGGTACTTATCCCGGTTGTGCCCCCCCCGGGCCCCCTGCCCTCGACCCTGCCCGAGTTGGTCCTGGGGCTGATCTCCGAGGCCCTACTGGGGTTCATTCTGGCCTTCGTGGCCCGACTGGTTTTCGCCGCGATCCAGTTGGCCGGTCAATTCATGGCCTTTCAGATGGGCTTTGCCATGGCCCGGGTGATGGATCCGGTGACCGGGGTCCAGAGCACCACCCTGTCCCAATTCCTGTATCTGTTCGCCATTCTCATCTTTTTTTCCATCAACGGCCACCACATCTTTATAAGGGCATTGGCCGAGTCCTTTCAGATGATTCCACCGAACGGTTTCCATGCAGATCCCAGGGTTTGGGAGATCGTGATTCGTGCAAGCGCCAAGATGTTCCTGGTGGCCCTGAAGATCGCCGCTCCAATCATAATCGCCCTGTTCCTCTCCAACCTGTGCCTTGGGATCGTGGCCAAGACCGTCCCCCAGGTGAATATCCTCATGATCGGCTTTCCCGTAAACATCGGCCTTGGACTCATCTTTTTCGGGTTGACCATCGGTATTCTTCCTCCTTTCCTGGAGGCTGTATTCGCGAGCATGGGAAGAATCCTTTTTCAACTTCTCCGGCTCATGTAGGAGGAAAGGACGGTGGCCGACCAGAATTTCCAGGATAAGACCGAACCGGCAACCCCAAAGCGCCGGGAAGAGGCCCGCAAAAAGGGCGAGGTGGCGAAAAGCCGGGAGTTGGCCTCCATCGCGGTCCTGGGGGCGGGGGTTCTCTATCTCTATTTTGGGACCCGCTCCCTTACCCTCAACATGGGGCACATCATTGAGCGGACTTTCCAGGGGATTGCAGGCGGGATATATACTGACCAGGGCCTGGTGGATTTCGCCACCCGGTCCCTGAAGGATTTCCTCTGGCTGGTGCTCCCGCTGATGCTGGCCCTGAGTGTGGTGGCCCTGGCGGTGAACCTGGCCCAAACAGGGTTCCTGTGGACTGTCGAGCCCTTGGCGCCGAAAGCGTCAAAAATAGATCCTGTCAAAGGATTGACGCAAATCTTCAGCAAACGTTCCTTGGTGGAACTCGGCAAGTCACTCTTCAAGATCCTGATCGTGGGATGGGCCGCTTTTTCAACCCTGAAAGAGGAGTTTTCACATCTCCTCCCCCTCCTTTACGAAGACAAGATCCAGATCCTCACCGCCCTGGGCAGCGCCAGCCTGAAGGTCACCGTTCGATGCTGTTGGGTCATCGCGATCCTGGCCATCCTGGACTATCTTTATCAGAGATGGGAATTCGAACAAAAGCTTAAGATGACCAAGCAGGAAGTAAAGGAGGAGTTTAAGCAGACGGAAGGGGATCCCCAGATAAAGGCCAAGATACGGGCGGCCCAGCGGGAGATGGCCAGAAGGAGGATGATGGAAGAGGTTCCCAAGGCCGACGTGGTCATCACCAACCCCACCCACCTGGCCGTAGCCCTGAGGTATGAAGAAGGGAAGATGACCGCACCGGCTGTGGTGGCCAAGGGGGCCAACAGGATTGCTCACCGGATCCGGGAAGTGGCCGAGGAGAACGGGGTCCCGGTCGTGGAGAACAAACCCCTGGCACAGAACTTGTATAAATTAGAGTTGGGCGAGGAAATTCCATCGGAATTTTACCAGGCTGTGGCGGAGATCCTTGCCTACGTATATAGCCTGAAAAAACGAAAGACAGGGACCTGAACGGAACAATGATGGACGCAGTCAAGATCCCATGGCGGCAATTGGCCTTAGGCGCCAATATCGATATAGGAATATCCCTGGGCGTGGTGGGGATCCTCATGGTGATGATTATCCCATTACCGACGTCCATGTTGGACATCCTGCTGGCGTTCAACATCACCCTGAGCGTCATGATCCTCCTGCTCACCATCTATTCCGCCCGTCCCCTGGATTTTTCCGTGTTTCCGACCCTGTTGCTGGTAACGACCCTGTTCCGGCTCTCCCTCAATATCGCCTCGACCCGGCTCATACTCCTCAACGGCCATGCCGGGCCCTCGGCGGCCGGGAAGATCATCAAGAGTTTCGGATCCTTTGTCGTGGGCGGGAACCCGACCGTCGGCCTGGTGGTCTTTGTCATCCTGGTGGTCATCAATTTCGTGGTCATTACCAAGGGTTCCGGACGTATCGCCGAGGTGGCGGCCCGGTTCACCCTGGACGCCATGCCGGGAAAACAGATGAGCATCGACGCGGATCTCAATGCAGGCCTTATAGACGAGGATGAGGCCAGGGCCCGGAGAGCGGAGATCTCGAAAGAGGCGGAGTTTTACGGGGCGATGGACGGCGCCAGCAAATTCGTCCGTGGAGACGCCATTGCCGGAATCCTCATCACCATCGTGAACATCATCGGGGGCCTGGTTATCGGCGTGCTCCAGAAAGGCCTCGATGTTTCCACCGCTGTGCAGAATTATACCCTTCTCACCATCGGTGACGGTCTGGTGTCCCAAATCCCGGCTCTGGTCATCTCTACGGGAGCAGGTATTCTGGTAAGCCGCGCGGCCTCTGAAGGCAACATGGGGTCCGACCTGGCCCACCAGTTCGGGGTCCAACCCAGGGCCCTCAAGATCGCCTCGGCGGTAATCTTTCTTTTCGCCTTGGCCCCCGGCATGCCGGCCGTCCCCTTCATGATACTCTCCGGAGTGCTCTATTTCGTCTCCAGGACCCTTACGGCCAAAGAGGAAGAAGCGCCGGAAGAAACAGAGGCTCCGGCCGAGGAGGGGAGCGGGGAATTCGGCCCCGAAGAGGTGGAACGTCTCCTGCCCCTGGATGTCCTGGAACTGGAGATCGGTTACGGACTGATCCCCTTGGTGGACAACAAGAAGCCGGGCAATCTCCTGGACCGCATTCGGTCCCTGAGGCGGCAGTTCGCCCTCGAGCTGGGGCTGATCATGCCCTCCCTTCATATCCGGGACAACCTGGAATTGAAACCCAATGAATATGCCATCTGCATCCGCGGGAACCAGGTGGCCCGCGGAGAGCTGGTCATGGATCACGTCCTGGCCATCGATCCGGGAGACGTAAAGGTCAAGGTGGAAGGGATTCCCACCAAGGATCCGGCCTTCGGCCTCAAGGCCCTGTGGCTGCCTTCTGAGAAAAAGTCGGACGCCGAACTGGCCGGTTATACCGTCGTGGACCTTCCGAGTGTGCTCACCACCCACCTCTCGGAGATCGTGCGGCAGTATGGATATGAGTTCCTGGGAAGGCAGGAGGTCCAGCGACTCCTGGATAACCTTTCCAAGACCCATCCAAAGGTGGTGGAGGAACTGGTACCCTCACTGCTCAGCCTGGGAGGTGTCCAGAAGATTCTGCAGAACCTCGTTCGGGAACAGGTGTCGATACGGGATCTGCTGACGATCCTCGAGACCCTCGCTGATTACGCACCAATGACCAAGGATACCGATCTCCTGACGGAGTATGTGCGCCAGCGACTGGCACGGACCCTGACCAAACCTTACGTGGATGCCGACAACGTACTCAAGGTCCTCTCAGTCTCCATGGACCTGGAGGAGGTTGTGGCGGGAGGGATCAACCAGACGGAGTACGGCTCCTACCTCGCCCTGGAGCCGAATCAGGCCCAGGCCATCACGGCGAATATCAAGGAGGCCCTGGCAAGGGCGGCGACCGTGGCGGAACAACCCGTGCTCCTGTGTTCCACCACCATCAGAAGACATCTGAAGAAACTCTGTGAGCGGTTTCAGATCGCGGCCGTTGTTTTGTCCCACAATGAAATCCCCAGCGGCTTGGAGGTTCAATCTATCGGGGAAGTGAGTCTTAAGCGATGAACATCAAGAAATTCGTTGCCGAAACAGCCCAGGAAGCCCTTCAAATGGTCAAGAGGGAGATGGGGCCCGAGGCGGTGATCCTGAAGACCCGGACCCTCAGGGTCAAAGGGGGTAAAAAGAAGATCGAGGTCACCGCGGCCATCGATTACGAATCCGGTAATTTAAACGATTCCCCGTCCGAGACCCTGAGAATGGAAGAATTCCTGGAGCGATGGAAGGCCCTGGAAGCCCAGATAAGGGAAATCAAGACCGCTATTGTCTGCGGTCAGGCGGAGAGGCATTTGCCCCCTGAGATCTACTTCAATAACATGTTGCGTCACCGGTTCATGAATTACAAGAGTTTCGGCCTTAATTGGCAGGTCATTCAGGAGCTTATGAACGGCGGAGAGAACCGGCGGTTGGGCGCCGACATGTCTACTTCCCATATTCTCAAGGATTCCCTTGCAAACGTGCTTTCCAAGATCCAGACCGGAACGGGAAGAAGAGAGGGGCGCGGGGCCCGGATCTTCTCTTTCATCGGGCCTACGGGGGTTGGAAAGACAACAACTCTGGCAAAACTCGCGGCCCTCGGCGCCGTGAAGCAGGGGAAAAAGACCGCTTTGATCACCCTGGACACCTTCCGGATCGCCGCCGTGGATCAGCTTCAGAGCTATGCCAGAATCATGGGGATCCCCCTGGAAGTAGCCGTGAGCAGACCGGAATTGCAGGAGGCCGTTCACAAGCACAGGGATTGCGACCTGATTTTCATCGATACGGTCGGCAGAAGCCCCAACCACGGACAGGCCATAGAGGAGTTGAGGGATATCCTGGATATACCCGAGTACATCCATGGTTATCTGGTGTTGAGCGCGACGGAGCAGTACGGGAACCTTCTTCACACGGACCGCAGTTTCGCGGCCCTTCCATTCAAGAGTTACATCTTTACGAAACTGGACGAGACCCAGGATACTTCCCCCATGATCAATTTTCTCATCACCCGCGGAAAACCCGTGTCCTACTTCACCGCGGGCCAGCAAGTGCCGGAGGATATCGAGGTTGCGACGAAGAGAAAGCTGGCGTCCCTTATTTTGGCCAGCATGCGGGATTCGACCGGGAATTACAGTTATGAGGTGAGCAGACATGGATCAAGCAACTGGACTTAGGGGTATTTTGAAAGAAGGCGGTAAGCCGTACGGAAGCCCCGACGTGTCCGCTGATGTTTTGCAGAAAGACAATTCAACAAAGCATACGGTAAGGGTTATATCGGTCACGAGCGGCAAAGGAGGGGTGGGAAAGACCAACGTTGTCGCCAACCTGGCCCTTGCACTGAGGAAACTGGGCAAGAGAGTCCTCGTGTTGGACGCTGACCTGGGCCTGGCCAATATGGACGTGTTGCTGGGTCTCAACCCGCGTTACACCATCCACCATGTTCTCAAGGGCGAGAAAAGGCTGGAAGAGGTCATGATCGCGGTGCCCAGCGGCTTCAAATTGCTTCCCGCGGCGTCCGGAATCCAGGAGCTTACGGACCTTGATCCGAGCCAGCGGCTGTTTCTGTTGAACGAATTCGACGCGCTCCAGGAGCACTTCGACGTTTTTCTGATCGATACCGGCGCAGGTATATCGGCCAACGTCATGTACTTCAATTTTGCCGCCATGGAGAAGGTGGTGATCGTCACCAATGAGCCTACGTCCCTCACGGACGCATATGCCCTTATCAAGGTCCTTACCAACCAGTACTCTCAGAAGCGGTTCAAAGTGCTCGTAAACGCTGCGAGGAACCGCAGCGAAGCAGAACGGATTTACAGGCACCTGAGCTTGGTGGTGGATCAGTTCCTGGGATCCCCCTCCCTGGACTACTTGGGATGGATTCCGTTTGACAAGCAGGTATCGGTGGCCGTCAGACAACAACAAATGGTGCTTCAAAAGTATCCCAATACCCCCGCCAGCAAGAGTATCATGGAATTGGCTGAAAGGCTGATGGAATCCGAGGACGGAACTGATTTGGAGGGGGATATTAAGTTTTTCTGGCAAAAACTCCTTGGTTCATGAAAACGGTAGAACCCAGCAGGGATAAGTTTATGTCTCCTTATGCAGCAAGTAAATTAAAAAAATACCACCAGATCACCTGTTCGGGGCAGGTGTGCAAGGATATTTCGGAACGGGATAAACTCATTCTCGAGTACGCGCCGCTGGTCAACACCATCGCAAACCGGATGGGACTCAGACTCCCCCCCCAGGTCAGTAAGGATGATCTGCTGAGCGCTGGAATAATGGGACTACTCGATGCCATAGAAAAATTCGACGCCAAGAAGGGGGTTGAGTTCAAGTCCTATGCTGAATTCAGGATTCGGGGGGCCATGCTGGACGAACTGCGCTCCATGGATTGGGTCCCACGCTCGGTCAGAAGAAACGCAAAGAGGCTCCAGGAGGCCTATGCCAAGGTAGAGGGCGAAAAGATGAGGCCGGCCGAGGACGAGGAGGTGGCCCGGGAACTCGGTATAGATCTGGATGCCTTTTACAAGATGCTGGAAGAAGTCCGGGGTGTGGCCATCATCAGCAAAGACGAGCTTGGTCACTATCTTCCCCATGATGCGGAGGATTCGGCCTGGCCCATGAATCAGTTCAGGGCCGGGCAAGGACCTCTCGATTCCCTTAAGCTTTCAGAGATCCGGGATGTTATCGCAAAGGCCATAGAAAAATTACCTAAGAACGAGAAGACGGTCGTAGCGCTTTATTACTATGAAGAGCTGACCATGAAAGAGATCGGCAAGATCATGGGGTACACGGAATCGAGGGTTTCCCAGCTTCACACCAAGGCGGTCATGAGGCTCAGGGTCAGCCTGAAATCCTACTTCGAGGAGTAAGGAAGAGCGATTCGAAGGGACGATAAGGACATGAGCGAAGACGATAAAAAGGATAAGCCCATTCCCGGGGAAGATGACGAAACGGGGGACATAAGTGAACGCGGCGAAACCCGGGGAGAGACACCGGAGGACAAGTCGAGACCCGGAAGATTGAAAAGGTGGACTTCATCACTGAGGAGGAGGCCTTGGATAACGGTGGGGGTCGCTACTTTCCTTTTTCTCGGTGTGGGCTTGGGTGTCACTGTTACCCAGGGAAAGAGGATAATCCCCGGCGAAACGATCCGAGCGGCGGTGTCCCCGCACCTGAAGGACCCGGGCAAGGATTACTACGAAGAAAAATTGAGACCTCTACTGCTTCCCTTGCCTTCAGGTTCGGAGAATCAGGCTGTGCTGATAAAGTTTTCGGTCATCTGGGACGGGTTGGCATCTTTTCGTTACCGGGCACTTGAACTCCAGATCCGAAACCGACTTTACACACACATGAAAAGCCTTGTAGCCCGAGAACAGGACCCACAGGACAAAACCCCGCTTCTTGAAGCTGAGATGAGCAGGATCCTGAGGGAATCCCTGGGAACAGGAGACTTGGCGATCAAGATCAAAGAGGTCAAGGGGATATAGGGTCCCCGCGGCAAGACTTCCCGGCTGACAAGGAGGACATCCTATGAGTTTCACGGGAACCGGTGGGCCGAAGGCCGTCTTGCCCGTCGCTGAGAGGATTTGGGCGGTACAGAAGAAGGGGAAGACCGATGAGAGGCGCCGGAGGAAGAACGGAAGAGAAGAATATGAGAAACGGGGCAAGGACGGGGAAGACCAGAAGGAACGCCACAGGGATACACCCCATAAAGGGGAAGAGAGTAAGGTTGAACAGGTGGAAGAGGATGTCGGATACGGTGCGGCCAAACCGAAGAAACGCACGAGTGGAAAAGTCGATCTGGTAATTTGAGAGACCTTTGTTTATGGAAACCCAAGTCTGGTTCGTCCTGCAGATTGTCCTTGATCTGGTCATGGTGGTGCTGCTGCTGTGGTTTTTGAAATTCCAGTCCAAGCGAAGGATATCGTGGCGGGAACAGGAGGCCCTCATCAATCGTTCCGAATCCATCCTGTCGGAGATGAAGGAGATATCCAGAGCACTCGAAGAAAACCTCGAAGAGAAGAGGATCTTGAGCAAACGGATACTGGAACGGCTCGATCAAGGACTCAAGCGGGCGGAGGAGAGCTGCAAGCAGATCACGGAACTTCTTCCCAAGACCGGGAGTGGAATTTCGGGGAATTCGGGTTCGCTCGAAATGGGGAGAAGGGAAAGAGATTCCATCCGTTCGCTCCTGAAAAGGGGGCTTTCCAAGGAGGAAATTGCGCGTCATCTGGGTATCTCCGTCGGGGAAATCGAGTTGATGCTCAAGCTCGACCCGGAAAGGACTGAATCTTAAGGCTCTCTCCCATCTCCTTTCACCTTTCCCGCACACCCCACCGGTCATTCGGCTGAAGATTTGATAAGTCAACCTTCCTCATTTATGCTCTCCGGTTTCTTCCGCTCTGTCGGGAGAAGGATCGTTTCGGAACGCCCATAGGATCCAGGGGAGGAAGGGGCTGGGGCCTGGTGAAGTGGAATAGGTGGAGAATCCTCGGTGATGTTTCGGGAAATAACGAAAGCAAATAACCTGCTGAGTGGGTTCAAGTCCGGGAAAGGTCACAGGGGAGCGCCTTTCAGGGCCGGAGAGATATTTACGGGAAGGGTGATAAAAGGATTACGGGGAGGGGAATTTCTTGTGTCGGCCCGTGGGAACCGCTTCCGTGCCCACGCGCGCATCGCACTGGCCGAAGGGAGGAGTTACAGGTTCCAGGTAAGGTGCGCTGGACCCAGGGTCGAGTTGAAGGTGGTGACCCCTGGACCTGACAGGCCCTTAAACCTCCTATCGGGAAGAATAAGTGGCGGGGCTAGCCGGGAAAGACTGCCTGCTCTCCTCAGGGAGATCGTTGCGGCCCGGGACTGGAAGGGCATCTCGCCTTCCCTTAGGGAAGGTCTGCTGGAATTGAACCGCCTCTTAGCTTCCGTGATCTTCAAAGGATCCGGGAACGTCGGGGTTTCGTGGTTTGCGGAGTACCTTTTCAGGAGCGGGCTTTTTTGGGAGGGAAAGGTGGCCCGCCTACTCCTGGAGGGCCGGAAGATTGATCGAAACAAGTTGCTTCAAGGTGACCTGAAGGGCATTCTTCTGCGCCTGGAAAAGGATCTGAACGTGCTCGAGGGATGGAGCAAAGAGACAAAAGATCTTGCCCTCAAAATAAGAGAGGCCTTGCGGTTCATAGAACAGGATCAGTTTTTGAATCTTGCCTCCATAAAGGAGGCGGGTGGATGGTTTCTCTTCCTTCCCATAATGGGGGAGCGGGACTTCCATGGGGGCGAGTTGCTCGTTAAGGAACCGAAAGGAGAGGATGGAATCATCCGGTTTCATCTTTCCCTTGAGTTCAGTGAATTGGGTCCCATGGAAGTTTCGGTCTCGATCCTGGGAGGCATCCTGGACGCCCGGATCCTGGCAGCGGACGAGCGACGCCTTAAGATCCTCCAGGATAACCTTTCATTGCTGGAAAAGGGCCTGAGGAAAAAGGGATTGCAGCCGGGAACCCTGTCTTGCGGGATCCGGGGGGAAGAAGATGCGGGCAGGGTTTCAACGGAGCAGACTCGCGGGTCGACTCCGGGCGTGGACCTATCGGTATGAACAGAGCCTCGGGACTTTTTTGCTTATAGGGGGAGGGAAAATCGTCCAAGGGGGATTTCAGATGTCCCGGAAGGAGCGAAAGAAGGCCGTCGCCCTCAAGTATGATGCCGTTAAGGACAATGCTCCCAAGGTGACGGCCAAGGGCGGGGGACTCATTGCAGAACGTATCATTGAACTGGCCGGGCAGGCGGGGATTCCCATCCGGGAAGACCCGGATTTGGTGGGTGCCCTCATGGAATTGGATTTACTGGATGAGATTCCTCCCGAACTTTACCAGGCCGTGGCCGAGATCCTGGCCTTCGCCTATCGTCTCAACCGCAGGATGAAAGAGGGTGGCTAGAGAAGTCCGGTTCCTGGAATTTTCCGCACTTTGCCGTGAGGCTCGTTTTTGCAGAGCCGTCAGAGGCCTTAAAAAAGCCGATATCAGGGGGTATGCCGCCATGGCGAGAAGAATTGCTGTTACGATTCTTTGTCTTTCTTTTTTCATGCTCATTCCTTCATCCCTGTGTGCGGGCCTGAGTGCATTCCAATTCAAGATCATCAAGATCGCCTTTATGAACGGGTATGTAAGGGCACTCAGGACGGACGACCGATCCCTCCGGATCCTGAGAGAGAACCGGGACATCATGGAGCGGGTGGTGAAGGCGGAGGCCGAAAAATACATGGCCGAAGTTTCAGCCATGAACCAGACGAACCCCGCTTCCGGACCTTCTCCCTTTTCAGGGGAGACTTTCAAAGGAACCTCCGATTGGTAGCCGATCCGTTCCGACTTTTTTCGGTATCTTCAGGGATATCGATCGAAATCGTGTACATCCATAAAAAGGCTTGCGGGAATGGCGGGAACCCCAGAACCCTTGGCCTCTAAAGCTGTCAACTTCAGCCGATAGTAGTTTGTTTCTAGGTAATATTTTCCCTCTCCTCCGGAAAGGAATGCAGACCCTTTTTGAAAGGCAGGGATCCAGGAGTTTTCATTAGGTTGGAAGAAGCCTGAAATTCATGAAAAAACAATGGGTTAGGTTTCCTGCCTGTCCTGAAGGACTTTATGGGGAATGTGGTATGGGAATTGCTAATTGATAAAGTGAACCCTATCCGGGAAACCATGAAGGAGAGAAGAAAACATGCTGAAAGGAATGCTTGAGGCGGCGAGGGGTTGTGTCAAGGAGGAGCTCAGGATGGATGTCATCTCCAATAACCTGGCAAACTCCACTGTGATCGGTTTCAAGAAAGATGTGATCTCCTTTCAGGATCTCCTGGAACAGGCCGGGGGGGGAACAGGGAGTATCGTATCCGGGGAAGCGACCATAAGGGAGGCCCTGGTCCGGGTCAAGACCGACCTGAGTCAGGGGGATCTTCGTTTTACAAATAATCCCCTGGATTTCGCTGTATTCGGTGAGGGCTTTTTCAAGGTCATGACGCCTGAAGGCGTTCGCTATACACGGAAGGGTGATTTCAGGCTGGATGAAAACCGCTTCCTGGTCACACAACAGGGATACAAGGTGCTGGGGGAAGGCGGACCTATCGAGGTCCCTGATGGGGATTTTTCCGTGGACGGGCAAGGAGTCATCAAGTTGAACGGATCCGAACAGGGCCGTATAGCCCTCGCCCGCTTCGAGGGTCCCTCCGCCCTGATAAAGGAAGGGTTGGGTCTGTACAGGAAGACCGATAAGGCCGTCGAGTTGCCTCCACCCCCTGAAACCCAGGTCAGACAGGGATACCTCGAACTTTCCAACGTCAACGTAGCCAAAGAGATGGTGAACATGATCCATTGCCTGCGGGCCTTCGAGAGTTACCAGAAGGCCATTCAGGTTCTGGATGGAATCAACAACCGGGTTATCAACGAAGTAAGCCGGGTCAGATAGGGATCCGCGCAGGACTCAGGAAACACCAAGAAAAAGAAGGGAGGATATGACGTGATACGATGCCTATGGACAGCGGCCTCGGGAATGGCGGCGCAGCGCCTCCACATGGACGTGATCGCCAACAACCTGGCCAATGTGAACACGGCCGGGTTCAAGAAGAGCCGTGCGGATTTCGTCGATCTCCTCTACCAGACCCTCCGCTCCCCGGGTGCGGCGACCGCCTCGGGCGGCGAGGTGCCCACGGGAATCCAGGTCGGAATGGGGACCAAACCTGTATCGGTTCAAAAGATCTTCTCCCAGGGGGATTACGTTCAGACCAAGAACCAGTTGGATATCGCCATTGAAGGAAAAGGATTTTTCAAGATTCTGAGCAATGGGGAGGAACTGTACATGAGGTCCGGGGCCTTCAAGATGGACAGTGAGGGTTACATCGTGACCTCGGAGGGGGATCGCCTCCAGCCTGAGTTTGCTATCCCGGCGGAGACGGTGACCTTCACCATCGGCCCGGGCGGAAAGATGGAAGCCCTCGCGGGAGACGGCAAGACGGTGCTGGCATCCGGGCAGTTGACCCTTTACTCCTTCCCCAATCCCGCCGGCCTGTTGAGTGTCGGGGGGAACAAGCTGCGTCCTACCGCCTCATCCGGAGATCCCGTCGAGGGGAATCCGGGGGTTGACGGAATGGGCACCGTGGCCCAGGGGTACCTGGAGATGTCCAACGTGGACGTGGTGGAGGAGATGGTGAACATGATCGCAGGACAAAGGGCATACGAGATCGCCTCCAAGTCCATCAAGGCGGCCGACGAAATGATGCAGATGGCCAATAACATCAAGAGGTAGTGGGTGAGAGGAAGGAGAAGATGATGGGGTTTATCCGATCGTTCAAGGCTATTCGAGGGGCTGGGCTTTTCTTGCTCCTGCTCCTGTTTGTGGGGTTAGGTATCTCTCCCCCGGCCTGGGCCCTGAAAATACGAATCAAGGGACAAGTTGCGGTACGGGGTGAAAAGGTGACCCTGGGGGACATCGCCTCCTTTGAGCCGGCGGACGATCCACGATGGAGGCAGCTTGGCAGGATCGAGATCGCCTCCGCCCCTGCTCCCAACGGCGAATGCATGCTCAGCAAGCGTTTCCTGGAATACAAGATCTATTCCGCCATCGGAAGGGACGGAGGAATCCGGTTGGAGATACCCGGCCCCGTCGTGATCAAGCGCAAGGGACGCCTGATCAGTGCGCAGAAGCTGGAGGAGATTTTCAAGACTTTTGTTCGGGATCATGCTCCATGGGCACCCGAGGAGATGACCATCGAGAGGATCAAGACCCCTGGAGACCTGAACCTGCCCTACGGCCGGATCCGTTGGGAGGTGAGGGAGAGAGGGAATCCGGACTACCTGGGAAATGTGTACTTGACGGTTGGTTTTTGGGTGGATGATAAGCGGGTCAGGAATGTGGCCCTTTCCGGGAGAATCCGGGTGGTTCGCAAGGTGGTCAAGGCGGCCAGGAGAATCCGAAAGGGGGAGAAGATTACTGAGGCCGACCTGGTCTTGGCAGAGGAGGCCCTTTCCAGCCGACGCGGAATGGCCCTCCTCCTTCGGCCCGGAGATATCCTGGGAAAGCAGGCGCGCAGGAATATCCCGGCCGGGCAGTGCATCACCGGGCAAATGATCGAGGATCCTCCTTTGGTGAAAAAGGGTGCAAGGGTGATGATCAAGGCTGAGAACGATTTCCTCCAGGTGACTACCATCGGGAAGGTGCTGGAGGATGGAAAGGCCGGAGACCGGGTGAAGGTTGTCAACTTGAGTAGCGGGAAGGAAATCGTGGCTATTGTGAAGGGGCCGGGACTGGTCCAGGTCTATTTTTAGGGCGAAAAAAAGCGTTGTCCCTCGGGTGGAAGACGAAGGTCCTCGAAGGTGAGGGGACGCCGCCCGGGCGGAAAAGGAGGAAGACAAGATGATGAAACAGGGGTTACGGCTCGTCGCAATACTTGGATTCCTGGGCCTTGCCGCCTGCGGCGGAATGCAGGTTCCAGGAGCGGGGAATCCCGTCGGGACGCAGCCTCCCATCTCTCCCGACCCCCGGGTGCTGAGCGGCCTTGAACAAAGGGGGCCTGTTAATATGGACGGCGGACTCTGGTCTGAGAACCGGCACCGGGGATTGTTCAATGACCTCAGGGCGCGGCAGGTAGGGGACCTTGTCACAGTGAACATAGTGGAGACCTCCAAGGCCTCGAAAAAGGCCACCACCAAGACCGGAAGGGAATCCAGTATCAATGCAGGGATCAGCAACCTCCTGGGCTACGAGTCCAGGCTCAGCAAGATCGGTGTGCCCGGGCAATTCAAGAACGACACCATGCTCAAGGCCTCGATGAAAAACGATTTCAGTGGATCGGGAGAAACGACCCGGGACGAGACCATGACGGCGTCCATCACGGCCCGGGTGATCCAGGTGCTTCCCAACGGGAACCTGGTCATCAAGGGGGTCAGGGAAATCCAGGTGAATAACGAGAACCAGGTGATAACCCTGACGGGAATCATTCGGCCTGAGGATATTTCCCCGGACAATACCGTGCTTTCAAGTTACATCGCCGATGCGCGGATCGCTTACTCGGGAAGGGGCCCTGTGACCGACAAACAGAAGCCGGGGTGGCTGCTGCGCATCGTGGATTCCGTATGGCCTTTCTAAGGGAGGAGCGGTTAGAGATGAGATCATTGATTCGGTTCAGCTCGGCATTGATCCTGGGTTTCGCATTCCTGTTGATGTTGGGGACTTCTCCTGCTTCCGCCGCAAGAATCAAGGACATCGCGTCTTTGAAAGGGGTCCGCTCCAACCAGTTGGTAGGGTATGGTCTCGTGGTCGGTCTCAACGGAACCGGAGACGGGTCTGGAACCAAATTTACGATCCAATCCCTCGTAAATATGATGGAGCGCCTTGGTATCCACGTCCTCGCCGACCAGGTCAAGGTGGCCAACGTGGCCGCGGTCATGGTGACCGCGGATCTGCCGCCGTTTTCCAGGGTCGGGAGCAGGATGGACGTGCTGGTTTCCTCTATCGGTGACGCGAAGAGCCTCCAGGGGGGTACTCTTCTGCTTACCCCCCTCAAAGGGGTGGACAACCGAATCTATGCTTTGGCCCAGGGCCCACTGATTGTCGGTGGTTTTTCGAGTTCCGGCCAGGCTGGAGGCGGGGTCCAGAAAAACCATCCAACGGTGGCGAGGATCCCTGACGGAGCCACTATTGAACGGGAAATACCTTTTGATTTCAATAGATTTGAAAATCTTACCATTGCTCTTCACCAGCCCGATTTCACAACGGCCCTGCGGGTTTCTGAGGCCATCAACCGCCAAATGAACGGGGAATGGGCCACGCCCGCAGACGCGGGCACCATCAGGGTACGGGTCCCTGACTCCTACCGGGGAAATCTCGTCGGCCTGGTGGCCTCTCTCGAGCAGTTGAATGTAGAGCCTGATATGAAGGCCAAGATCATTGTAGACGAGCGGACCGGAACCGTGATCATGGGCGAGGATGTCAGGATCTCCTCGGTGGCCATCGCCCATGGGAATCTCAGCGTCCAAATCAAGGAAGACAAGCGGGTGAGCCAGCCCACGCCCTTCTCAGCCGGTCAGACGGTGGTAACCGACCAGAGCCAGGTAAACGTTACGGAAGAGCAGAATCGATTGATCTTGATGCCGGGCGGTACCAGGCTCGGGGAACTGGTCAAGGCCCTGAACGCCATAGGGGTGTCTCCCAGGGATCTCATCGCCGTTTTCCAAGCCATCAAGGCAAGCGGGGCGCTTCAGGCCGAACTGGAGATCATGTAAGAAGTAAAGAGCGGAGGTTTTTCGGGGGGGTCCCCGGGAAGTCTCCCCCCCAAAGCTTGAGAGAGAAGAAGGAGAAGATGAAAGGACCAGCAGTAAATGACCTTGGAATCGCCCACCCCGGGATGAAAGGTGAGCAGGTGAAGACGGAAAGGGACCGGGCCCTCATGAAAGCCTGCCGGGAGTTCGAGTCCATCCTGACCTATCAACTGCTGAAGAGCATGCGGCGTACCGTTGAGAAATGTGAACTCTTTCACGGGGGCCAGGGCGAGGAAATCTATGAGTCCCTGCTGGACCAGGAACTTGCCAGGAATATCGCACAATCGGAATCCAACAGCCTTGCTTACCTCCTCTACCAACAGCTCAAGAGAAAGGACAGGGTGGACCTGGAAGCCGGAACCCCTCCTTCACCAATGCCTCTCCCCCTCCGAAACCGTTACGGAGAGATCCCATTGACGCCCCTTGAGACGGCCCGGGAATCCTCTGGATTCGGGTGGCGGAAGGACCCCTTCACCGGGGAGAGGAAGTTTCACTACGGGGTGGATCTCGCCGCCCGGGAAGGGACTATGGTGCGGGCCGCCCTCGGCGGAAAGGTTGTGGCCAGCGAATACCGCGAGGGATACGGGAACGTCGTGATCCTGGACCATGGAAAGGGGCTCAGGACCCTGTATGCCCACAACAAGGAAAACCTGGTGGAGGTCGGGGAATGGATTTCCAGGGGGTGCCCCGTGGCACGGGTAGGGTCCACGGGCCGAAGTACGGGACCACATCTGCACTTCGAGGTCAGACGGGAAGGAAAACCCCTGAACCCTGAAGCCTTCCTGAAAGAAGGGACCGCCAGGGTGGGCCGGGTTTAGGTTTTCAACCCCCATTGCCGATAATTGAAATGTGAGGGAATCATCATGGAATCATTGCAGCATGATGGGGATATTCAGGATCTGTATCGTAAAAAGGCCTCTTTGCTCCAGGGACTCCTTCAATGCCTGGAACAGGAGAGAGACCACCTGATCCATCTTAACGTTCCGAAACTTTGGGAGCTGCTGGAAGAAAAGCAGGAACTGATCAGGGCAATCGAGGAACTCAGGACCAGAATCCTGTCCCTTGAAGGGGATGAATCCCGGGGGAGAGGTCGGGCTCGGGCGCCCTTTCCTCTCCTTGCCCGGAAAATCGCCCGGCTCAAGGAAGAAATTGCGGCCAGGGCAAAGGAAAATGTCACCTTCATCCGCGATACCCTGGTCTTCTTCGATGAATTGATTTCCATTCTTCTCTCGGGCGGCAATGAAGAGCCAGCCTACCGCCGGGCGGTGAAAGGTCCCTCAGATTCCACCTCCGCCATTTATCACATGGAGGTTTGATCATGAGCGGGATCGGACTAATCCTGAACGCCGCCAAAGACGCCTTGATGTCCCAGCAGTATGCCCTCGATGTGATAAGTCACAACGTGGCCAATGCCAACACCGAGGGATATTCAAGACAGACCCCCGTGCTATCGGCGAAAACCCCCGCCCCCTATGCGGGATTTATTCTCGGCCGGGGAGTGGAGTTGAGCGAGGTCATCAGGAATACCGACAGTTTCATTGAATCCCGGCTGCGGGAAAGGAATTCGGATCTCACCGCCATGAGCGAGAAGGAGGTCTATTTGAATGCTCTGGAAGGGGTCTTCAACGAGAATTCGGGCCGAAGCCTCAGCGCCCAGTTCGCCGACTTCTGGAACGCATGGCATGACTTGAGCAACAACCCATCCGGGTATGCGGAGAGGGATGTCGTTGTGGAGATGGGGTCACTCCTCGCCCAATCCTTCAAAGACCTTGCAGGGGACATGCAGCAGTTCGAGAGAGAGATCGGGCTTGCCCTGGACTCAGGGATTACAAAGATCAACCAGTTGACCAGCCAGATCGCGGATGTCAACGAGCAGATCATAAATCTCGAGATCATCGGGTCCGCCAACGATCTCCGGGACAAGCGCGACGCCCTGGTGATCGAGTTATCCAAGTATATCAACATCAAGGCCTTCGAGAACGAGGACGGAAACCTCACGGTCATGACCACCAGCGGATACACGCTGGTGGACAAGTCCAGCACCTACCAGCTCGAGCTTAGCGGAACGAATATTATGTGGGAGGGATCCGGCGGCGTGGACGTGAACATCACGGACTCGATCGAAGGGGGAAAGATGGGGGGATGGCTCGATATGCGGGATGAGATCCTCCCAAAATACGAGGCGGATCTGGACGAGCTGGCCAAGGCCGCCATCTGGGAAGTCAACAAAATCCACACCCAGGGGGTGGGCCTTGAGATCGTTCAGCCCGGAGACAGCCTTACAGGCACTTATACGTCTTCCACGACCCTTTCGGACCTGAACTTCGGAAGCAAGATCGATTATACGGGCTCTTTCACCCTATGGATCGGGGATGCAAACGGGGAGAACCTCCAGGATGTGACCATCAGTCTTGCGACCCTGAACGGATCATCCACCTTGACCGATCTGGCAACGAGCATCAACAACCAGATCTCGACGGCGGGTCTTTCCGGTGTGACAGCCTCCGTGTCCAACGATGCCCTGGTGCTTACGGCGGACGCGACCCATTCTTTCGCCTTCTCGGATGACAGCAGTTACATTCTCGCGGCCGTGGGGATCAATTCCTTTTTCAAGGGCAGCAGCGCCCAGACCATGGATGTAAATTCCCTGCTGAAAACGAATAAGGAATTCGTGGCGGCCGCCCGGGTGAATTCAACGACAGGGGCGTACGAGGCAGGAGACAACTCCAACGCCCTTGCAATGACCAACCTCCAGTACAACAATGTCAGCCTGAAGCGATGGACCTATGAAAGGGGCCAGACCGCTTCATCCCAGAACGTGTCCGATACCCTGGAGAACTATCTTCACACCCTCGTCGGGTCCATAGGGATCAAGACCCAGAGTATCGCGAGGGAGAAGGAATACAACCAGGTCATAGTAGATCAGCTCAATGCCACCAGGGACGGCATCGCCGCCGTATCCCTGGATGAGGAAATGACCAACCTGATCAAGTACCAGCATGGATACGCTGCGGCGGCCAAGTTGATCAGCACGGCGGATGAAATGCTCAAGACCCTGCTGGACACCCGATAGGGAGCATATAAGAGATGAGAATCGCCAACAAGACCCTGTATGACAACATCGTCAGCAACCTGAGCAAGACATCCACGGAGATGCTCAGGGCCAATCAGGTCGTGAGTTCGGGAAAACGGATCAACCGGCTGTCTGATGATCCCGTGGGCCTGGTGGCGGTCCTGGACCTTCGGTCTTCGCAGGCCCATGTCGAGCAACTGGAGAGGAACATAAACATGGGAAAGTCATGGCTCAACATGGGGGAATCCGCCCTGACCCAGATCGAAGACCTGCTTTCCCAGACCAAGGCCCTGTGCGTCCAGATGGCCAACGGCACCCAGGACGCCACCCAGCGCCGGAACGCGGCTACAGTTGTTGACGGCAGGCTCAGGCAGATCATTTCTTTGGCCAATACCCAGGTGAACGGGAGATACATTTTCGGGGGCACCCGGACCGACACCCAGCCCTTTGTCTTCAACGAGGGAGCCAGCCCGCCCAATGTGTCTTACCAGGGCAATGATACGGCCTTTTCGGTCAAGATCGGCAAAAACACGACGGTGGAGGTCGGGAGGGACGGAGAAACCATATTCGGGGATGACGGGATCGATTGGTCGGATCCCACCGACGGTGAGGATAACATTTTCAAGACTCTCCTCGATCTGAAGGATGCCTTAACCGGAAACGATGTGTCGGCCATCCAGGGAGCCATAAGCAAGATCGACAATCACCTGGCGACAGTGCGCACCATGATTTCCAATACAGGCGCCAGGACCATCCGATTGGAGGCCAAGGAAAACATCATCCAGGACCTGAAAGTGACTTACTCCGACAGAAAGTCGAAACTGGAAGACGCCGACCTTGCCAAGGCCATCATGGATCTCAAGAGCAAGGAAACCGCTTACCAGGCCGCCCTCGCCTCATCGGCCAGGGTGATGAATCTGAGCCTGGTGAACTACATATAATGCCGAGATGAGCGGTCCGACGCATAACGGGGGGAGCCGAGTCTCACCCGGTATACATTGGACGCTCCATCGATTTGATCTCCTCCCCGCCGGGAGGAGGGCTGGACGCCATGGAGGGTACCAGTGCTTGTTCTTACCAGGAAGGTGGATGAAAGCATTACCATCGGAAACGATGTGACCGTGACGGTCCTAGATATCCGTGGAAACCAGGTTCGGCTGGGTATCCAGGCCCCCAGGCACACCATCGTGAACCGCACGGAGATCTACGAAAGCATACTGCAGGAAAATATCAAGGCCTCACAGGCCCCCCGGGACCTGGAGGACATCCATGGGGTCCTCGATGAAGGGGACGATCTTGAGAAGGAGTCCTGATAAATCGATGCGGCGTATAGACACTACAAGATTCGGATCCATAGAGATTGAAGAAGAAAAGATCATCCATTTCCCCCAGGGAATACTCGGATTCCCGGAGCAGAAGGACTACATTCTCTTCCCCCATAAGCCGGACTCTCCTTTCTACTGGCTTCAATCAGTCACTAACCCTGAACTGGCCTTTGTTCTCACCAATCCTTTCCTGTTCTTCGAGGACTACCTCTCCAGGTTGACCCCGGCGGAGGAAGACCTCTTGAAGGCCGAAAACGGCGGTGAGGTCAATGTCTTCGTCCTGGTCACCATCCCCCAGGGAAAGGCGGAAGAAATGACGGCCAACCTTCTGGGCCCCCTGGTCATTGAGGTGGAAACCAGGGTGGGGCGGCAGGTCGTCCTTCCTAATTCAGGGTATTCCCACCGCCACCCCCTTCTGGGCGGTTGATTTCCCCGTCAAAATAGCCCCATCCATATCCCTGCAATAATACACAGCAGAGTCCCACTGCCTTTTCGCCGCAAAGAAAATGGAAAGAAAAAGACAGGAAAAGGCATGGATTGCAAAAAAAGTTATGTTAAAATATTGACATCCGTGGAGGTTTGAGCCAAAATATTGGCGTTTCTTGGGTTTCTGTTGGGATTCCAAATGCCCAGGGGGATGAAAATATGGCCGGAATAAAGATCTTGGTGGTGGATGATGAGGCCAAAATCAGGGATCAGTTCACCGAATTCCTCCAGCGTCATGAATTTGAAGTCAATGTTGCCGAAAACGGCGAGGTGGCCATAGGGGTCCTGGAGCAGGATTTCTATGATGTGGCCCTTATCGACCTGAATATGCCTAAAGTGGACGGAATGGCCGTATTGCGCCACCTGGTGGATCACCACAGCGATACCGTGGGCATTATCCTTACGGGTTACGCCACGATCCGGAACGCGGTGGAGGCCATGAAAATAGGGGCCTATGACTATTTGGCCAAACCGGTCAAAATGGAAGAGGTCCTGATGGTCATCCAGCGGGCCTTGGAATTCAGGGACTTGAGGCGGGAGAATCTGGCCCTGAAAAGGCAGTTGAAGCAGAAGTACCGATTTGAAAATTTCGTGGGTGACAGCCCTCAGATGGCAAAGGTCTTCAGAATCATCGAAAAGGTGGCGGACACGGACAGCACAGTCCTTATTCTGGGGGAGTCCGGAACTGGAAAAGAATTGGTGGCCCGGGCGATCCACTATCACAGTTACAGGCGTGACAAACCTATGATCCCGGTCAACTGTGGGGCTATTCCGGAGGAACTCCTGGAAAGCGAACTCTTCGGTCACGAGAAGGGCGCCTTCACAAATGCCATAAGGACCCGCATCGGGCGTTTCGAACTGGCAGACGGGGGAACGATATTTCTGGACGAGGTCGCTGAAATGAGTCCTCACCTTCAGGTCAAACTCCTTCGGGTGCTTCAGGAGCAGGAGTTTGAACGGCTGGGAGGAACCAAGACCATCAAGTGTGACGTCCGCATTCTTGCGGCCACCAATAAGAACCTGGAGAAGCTCATTGAGGACGGGACCTTCAGGGAAGATCTTTATTACCGTCTCAAGGTGATTCCCATCGAGATTCCCCCCTTGCGGGACAGGAGAAGCGATATCCCCCTGCTGGTTCATCACTTTCTGGAGAAGACCTCCAAGGCCAAGAAAAAGCCTATCAAGGGGGTGTCAAGGGAGGTCATGAACGCACTTACGCAGTATGATTGGCCCGGAAACGTGCGTGAACTTGAAAATATCGTAGAGCGTATGGTGATCCTGAGTGAGGGGGACACCTTGACCATAGACGATCTGCCGGAAAAGATTTCCAGGAAGCAGGCCCCCAACCTGGCGATCCAGACCTCGATCCCGGATGAGGGGTTCTCCCTCAGCCATGCCATCAACGAGTATGAACGCCAGTTGATCATAAGCGCCCTGGAAAAGGCCGACTGGGTGAAGAACAGGGCAGCAAAACTGTTGAATATGAACCGGACCACCCTGGTGGAGAAGATCAAGAAACAGGGAATTGAAAGGAATCGTATGGCGAACTGAATCCCTGGTGAAATCCTGGTGTGAGATCAGGAGGAACTCTCTTCGGCCCCGGATGGATACTGGGGCCGTTTTTGTTCGGGGGGGCCGGGGACCCGAAAAAAAATCAAAAATATTTTAAGATTCCCCGTGCTCTTGCCGATAGAGTGATTGGAGGTAAAACCCATGATCACCACATACCAGATACGAAACGTGTTGCGTGTTTACGGTGATCAACTCAAGAGGAGAAACACGATCATTCAGGAAGGGTTGAAGTCTTCCGAGCAGCCATACGACATGGTCAGTATTTCCATGGATGCCCGGAGAAAACAGATGATCAGCGAGATGTCCGGCCGTCTGATCTCCCAACTCACTCCTAAGGATCACCGGGAGGAGAACGAGGAAAAGGATTCCCCGGATAGTCGGGTTCATGCGGAAAGAGACGAATCCGATCGCGAAAACCCATTGTTGGAGAACAGGTATGAAAATAGATGACGGTTATAATAACAGGATACTATTCGATAGCGCCCGTGAAGCATCAGCGAGGAGAAGGGCTGAAGAACAGGAGCCCCAGTCCACTGGCGGCGAAGAAAAGAGGGTGTCCGGAACCGAAGTGGATCTTTCCAAGACATCGGTGGATTTCAGCAAGGCCGCCGAGGCCCTTGAAAAAGACGCCGTTGCGCGCGCGGAGAAGGTAGATCGGATAAAGACCATGATGGAAGCCGGTACCTACGAGATTGATTCCAAAAAAGTTGCGGACAAGATTCTTGAAGATGCCCTTGCCGGGTTTTTGGAGCCCTGAACAACCCGGTTTGCCCGAAACGACTAAGGCCGCCCTGAAAGGGCGGCCTTAGTCGTTTGCAGTCTGAATCAATTATAGAAGAAACTATCAAAATAGACCGTGTCCACGGGTTTTTCCAGGTGTTTGTTGACCAACTCGATCACCTTTTTTCTAATGGAAACAAAGTCCCTTTTTTCAAAATAAGATACCATTTCGGGATCATCCGCAGACATGAGAAGTTCGTGCTTTATCCTGGGCAGTTCCCTGATGAGGCGTTCCCGGTGCCGCTTATCCTTTGCGGGGATGGAGAAGGACAGCCTAAGGCTCTTGTCCCGGATGGTGGTGACCACCAGACATTCCACATTCCCGCCGGAGTGGCGGAAGGGCTCGAGGGTGATCTGGGGGATATGGATTTCTTCGCGGTAATTGTATAAGAATACGATGAGGCCGCCGAAGAAAATAATCAGAGATAACACAAAATAGGCTCTTCGACGTTTCATGTGGATTTAAGTAAAATATCAATTGGAGCAGCGATCAGGTAGATCATGGTAATAAAGGTTGCGGTATTTCGGTATCCTCTGGCACGAGCTCTTGC
>JAFDEE010000014.1 GCA_019310525.1 Deltaproteobacteria bacterium
TCAAGGTCAAGGAAGGCGAAGATTTTAACCACAGGAATACATTGAAGTATTTCGAGGATTAAAATCTGAGCCTGACGCAGAGATTGGGCAAAAGGGCCATTTATGGATGGGCACGAATTACAAAAATGCATATCTGCGGTACACCTTACAAGGGAAATCCCGCTGCTTGTCGTCCCGTAGCCGTGACGAAGGCGGAAGATGGGAAAAAAGGGGCCATTTATGGTTAGGCGCTCACTAGATTTTATCCCAGGGGCATAGGGATCTTTAGGAATTATATTGTCCTCTGGTGCACAAAAAAGCAGTGGTTGGAAACCGGGGGGTGGGTTTTTTTGGGGGAAAAGAGGGGGAGTAGAAGAAAGGGTTTTTGAAACTCAAGTGTGATACACGGGATCAGCCATCCCTCAGTCACTGATTTCGTATTGTTCCATATGGAGGTGATCCCTGGGGAGGATAACGATCCGCCTGCCAAGCCGCCTTTCGAGATCCAGGATCGATTCCTGCTCCTCTTCCTTGAGAACATGGTCGATCTCCGGATTCACCTCCACCACGATCTTGTCACCAAGCTCCCGGCACGTATTCTCACGTTCCAGGTCCCGAAATATCTCATAACAAATCGTCCGCTTGGATTTCAGCACCCCCCTTCCTTCGCAATACCAGCAGGGCTCGGTGAGCAGTCGATTCAGGTTTTCACGGGTCCGTTTCCGGGTCATTTCGATCAGCCCCAGCTCCGACATTTTGAGGATATGGGTCTTGGCCTTGTCCTTGCTCAAGGCCCCCTTCAAAGCCATGAAGACCTTCTCCCGATCCGTGGGCTTTTCCATGTCGATGAAATCAATCACGATCAATCCACCGATATTCCTCAACCGCAATTGATAGGCGATTTCTTTCACCGCCTCGAGGTTCGTCTTCAGGATGGTCTCTTCCAGGTTCCTTTTCCCCACGTAGCTCCCGGTATTCACATCGACGGCCGTGAGGGCCTCCGTCAATTCAATTACGATATATCCTCCTGATTTCAACCATATTTTCTTTTCAAGTGCCCGAGAGATCTCCATTTCTATGCCGAAGGAGTCAAACACGGGCTCCTCTCCCTCGTATAGCTCCACTGAATACCTCAGCCTTGGGGCGAAGGTCTCAATGAAGTCCATGACGGCATCGTACTCCTCCCTGGAATCGATGATCAATCGATCTACCTCGTAAGTGAACAGGTCCCTCACGGCCCTCAGGGAAATGGACAAATCCTTGTAAATCAAGCCGGGAGCGGTCTGTTTCGACATCCTTTCCTGGATATCTGCCCAGAGTTTCAAGAGGAAGTCCATTTCGGATTTCAATTTCTTCCGGTCGGCACCCTCGCTGACCGTCCTGACGATAAATCCGAGATGGTTGGGACGGATTTCATGTACGAGACGCCTGAGTCTTTCCCTTTCCTCCTGGTCTTCGATCCGCCTGGAAACCCCCACGTGGTTGACCGTAGGCATCAAGACGAGGTGCCTGCCGGGAAGGGAGATGTGAGAGGTAAGTCTGGCCCCCTTTGTTCCGATGGGCTCCTTGGCTATTTGGACCATGATGTCCTGCCCTTCACAAAGAAGATCCTCGATGTTGAAGGAGATACCGGCCAGGGTATCAGAGGCCTTGTGGAGGGGATCCTGGTGAGGGGATTCCTCGTTGAATCCATCACCCTGGAGCATGCTCCGTTCGATGTCGAGGAAATCCTTGTATACGTCTGACACGTAAAGGAAGGCACTTCGCTCCAGCCCGATATCCACGAAGGCGGCCTGCATTCCCGGCAAGACCCGGACCACCTTTCCCCGGTAGATATTTCCCATGAGTTCCTGGCCGGTCTTTCTTTCGATGTAAAGTTCGGCCACGACCCCGTTTTCCACAAGGGCGACCCGAGTTTCATGGGGTCTTGTATTGATTACGAGTTCACTGGGCATCGAACGATCGTCATCCTTCCTCCCGTGGGGCGGCCCGGTCAAGCAGCCAGCCTCCGATATTAACCCATGACTTGTCTCGTCTTCAATATCTTTATTTTCCTGAGGTCTTTATCTGAAAGGCGCAGGACCTCTTTCAGAATCTCTACAGGTTTGAGTTCCGGCCCCTCCGTATGACGGATCACCATCTTCATGCAGTTCGAGCCGATCCACTGCAAGGAATCCACCACTTTCCTTGCATCCACCATCCTATCTCCTTTGAGACCTTTTTTCTTCACCAGGAAACGATCCTGTTCCATGAAATGACGAAGATCCAATTCATTGATTTTCCACCCTTCGGTGGTTACCACATAGTGACTCTCCTTGAGCCGTTCCCGTTTCTTCAATCCCGTGATCTCCTCGATTCCCAGGATTTTCACACCGGCAGGAAGCTGCCCCTGAATCCTATCTCTCGCTTCCGGGTCGCACATCTTGTCGTCCATGCAATGGATCACTACGGTTTCATGCAGGCTCTCCGTTCCCACGGGAAGTGCGGTAGTAAATGATATTTTCGGCATGGGATGATAGCCCTGGGAGTAAGCCATTTCAATTCCCGCTCTCTTGAATGCCCTTGTGAAGAGCCTCACCAGTTCCAGGTGACTCAGGAACCTGGCCTCGTCCGTCTTGGAAAAGGTGATCCGATAACTCTTTGGGACAAAACCGGGCCGCTCCCGGACTGCCCTTTCTTCGTGGAGAGAGGGAGTCCAGTTCGGAAAGAGAATGGGGTCCACCCGCTCGTGATCGCATACCCCGCATTCCAGGCAACTTGAGCGGCAATCCGGCGTTCCCAGTTCCTGGAGGGCCCTCTTGTATTCTCTTTCGAGAAACCCCCTTTTCACTCCGGTTTGAATATGTTCCCAGGGGAAGACTTCGTCCATGGCCCTCTCCCGGTAAAGGTAGAAATCCGGGTCAAGGCCTGCTGCCTCCACGGCCTTCTCCCACACCTCCCTTTTGAAATGTTCTCCCCAGGCGTCGAATCGGGCCCCTGAACGCCAGGCCGAAACCAGGACCTCCGTGAGCCTCCTGTCTCCCCGGGAAAAGATTCCTTCCAGCCAGCTCATATCGGGTTGATTCCACTTAACCCTAACCCTTCGCTCGCGCTTAAAGGCCCGCTGGACCATTTCGATGCGCCTTCTCCCTTCCTCCAAGGAAATCTGGGGGACCCACATGAACGGGGTGTGTGATTTCGGCACGAAAAGGGCGATACTGATGTTCAATTGCGTCTTTTTCCCCTTGCCCCTGGCCATCCCAAGGACCTCCCTTGAGAGGCGAATGATATCCTCAACGTCTTCCTCTTCCTCTCCGGGCAACCCGACCATGAAGTACAGCTTGATCAGGCGCCACCCCGCCCGGTAGACCTCCCGGGCCGTGTCGAGAATCTCCTGGGTGGAAAGGCCCTTGTTGATGATGCGGCGCATGCGATCGTTCCCGGCCTCGGGCGCCAGGGTGAACCCTGTCTTCCTGACCCGCTTGATCTCTTCGAGCCATTGGGGGTCCAAGCTGTCCACCCTAAGAGAAGGGAAGCTCACCGCCACCTTGAAGCTCGATTGCTGATCCATAAGGGCCTTGAGGAGAGGTCCGATGGAACAATAGTCCCCGGTACTCAGGGAAAGCAGTGAGACTTCCTCGAATCCTGTCAGTCGAAGTGCCTTCTCCGCACATTCCAAAATCTTGCCGGGCTCCCTCTCCCGAACGGGACGATAGATCATCCCCGCCTGGCAAAACCGGCATCCGCGGGTGCAACCCCTCGCGATCTCGATCGCCAGCCGGTCATGGACCAGGGAGGTGAAGGGAACGACCTGGGCAACGGGGAAGGGATGGCGGTTAAGGTCCGGGACCAGGGCCTTTCGTACCTTTTCGAGTCCGGGGACTGCCGATTCGATACGGCGGACGGTTCCGCCCTGACGGTAATGAATCCGGAAGAAAGAAGGGACGTAAAGTCCCTGGATCCCTCTCAGGGCCTCGAGGATTTCCTCTTTACTCCTGACCCCGGACTTTTTCGCCTCCCTGACTCTCTCACAGATCTCTGGAAACGCTTCCTCTCCGTCCCCGATGAGTACTGCGTCAAACAAATGGGCTACCGGCTCGGGGTTGAAGCAGGCCGGCCCCCCCGCGATGACCAAAGGGAAGGGTTTTTCCCGGTCTTTTGTGAAGAAGGGAATCCGGGCCAGGTCCAGCATGGTGAGGACGTTGGAAAAGGAGAGCTCATGCTGAAGGCTGAATCCCAGGATGTCAAAGACGAACAGGGGACGCCCGGTCTCCAGGGTGCATAAGGGGATATCCCGTTCCCTCAGCTCCTCCTCAAGGTCGATCCACGGGCAAAACACCCTCTCACAGGCCAACCACTCGTACCCGTTTAGGATATGATAAAGGATCCTCAATCCCATGTGGGACATTCCCACCTCGTACACATCGGGAAACGCCAAGGCCACGGACAGTTCAACGGAATCGGGATCTTTTCGAACGGAATGGATTTCGTTCCCCAGGTACCTGCTGGGCCGGGTGATCGAAGAGAACCAACTCTGCTCCAGGAAATTCATTTATCCGAATCCTTTCTTGGTAAGCGGAGAATGTACCACACTGCGTCCTACTCTCAAATCATGAAACAGACTTTGCCTTGAATCGAGGCCCATCCTCCGATCCCAAAAGGAGATCCTTGCAAAACGCCCGCTTTTGCATAAGCCTCAAGGTATCCGGGAATGGTCAGGTTCCGGAGACTGGCAGGGCGCTTTTATCAGGAAAGTTTGGAGACGGTGAAGGGGAGGCGGATGATCACCTCAGCACCCCCCCCGGGGTGGTTTTTCCCGTGGACTTCCCCCTTCAGGCCCTCCACGATCCGCTTGACGATGGCCAGTCCGAGTCCTGAACCCTTCGCCTTTGTCGTATAGAAGGGGGTGAAGAGATTCTCAAGGGCCTCTTCCCTGAAACCCTCTCCCGTGTCCCGGATCACGATTTCCGCCATCTCCCGGTGACCCGAGGAGGGGTTTTCTGTGACGGTCTTCCCCGTTCGGACGAGAATGGTTCCGCCCTTGGGCATGGCCTCCACCGCATTCAAATAAAGATTCCAGAGGACCTGCTTGATCTGTTCGGGATCCGACTCGATACTCAGGGGCTCTGTCAGTTCGGTTTTCACCTGGACATGATCCTGCCATCTCTCGGTGTTTCGAAAAAGCTCAAGGGATTCCAGGATCAACTGATTCAGGTCCAGGCGTCGAAAATTGGCGGGTCTCGGCCTTGCGAAGAGGAGAAAATCACTGACCAGGGAATTGAGCCGGTTGATTTCCCTCAAGACGATATCCATCAGCCGTTGATGGATGCTGTCCCGCCCCATCTCTTCCTTAAGCATCTGGACGGAGCCGCTGATGGAGGCCATCGGGTTTCTGATCTCATGGGCAATGCCGGCCGCCAATTCTCCGACCATGGCAAGGCCCTCCACCCTCTTCATCTCGTCCTCGATCTTGCGGATCTCAGTCATGTCCTGGATGACCAGGATCCGCCCCACCTCGCCTGCCTCGGAGAGGTGAAATGTGGAAACGGAGAGGCGAAGGAACCTTTCTTCTCCGTCCTTTCTCTTGAAGGGGAAATCGATGAAGCCGGGAGTAAAAGAAGTTTCGGAATCGCTCCGGCGGGTTTCCTCATTCAGAAGATCTCCCAGAACAGGCAGAACATCCCTGACGGGACGCCCGATGGATTCCCTTGCCGAAATGCCGAAAATGGCCTCCGCAGCAGGATTGAAAAGGATCACCCTCCCCCGGTGATTCAGCGTGATCAGACCCGAGGTGATGCTGCGGATAATTCTTTCATTGAGGGCCTCCAACTTAAGGATATCATTCTGCCGGGCCTTTAATTCGACACTGCCTTTTCTCACCTGCTCGGAGAGGAAGCTGGCCAGGAATGCCACAAGGTAAAATGCGGCGGAATTGACGAGAATGGAATAGAAAATCTCCCCTTCCAGGTAGGCAGGGGGGGAAACCATCCGACTTCCAAAAGGATGGATGATTTCGTAATAATGGAGGGCGAGGAGGAGCCCGTAGAGAAGGCTGCTGGCCGTTGCGATGATGAGACCTCCTCTCCTGTACAGAAGCATGCAGGCATTGATGATGGTTAGGATATAGAGAAAAGAGAAGATGCTGTCCATGCCCCCGGTGGTGTAAATTATCGCGGTCACCAGCCCGGTATCGACCAGGAGCTGGACATAGGCCAGCCTGACGAGGGAGCGCAGGCGCTTCAGGAAAAGAATGTACCAGAAGGTGAGAAAATAAATGACTACGATGAGAAAATAATGGGAGGCCTGGATGGGGCCGAAATAAGTCTGGGTCTGCCTGATCTGCAGGAAGATGGAGGCACCCAACAGGAGGGTGACGAAAAGCACCCTCAAAAACATCAGTTTTTGAAGACGCCTCGCAATCTCCAATCGAGTAGTGTTTGGCGCTGTATCGCCCATTGCACCGGCGACTAACCCATTGCCGCGGCCATCTGGAAAATGGGCAGGTACATGGCGATCACCAGTCCTCCGATTGAACCGCCCAGGAAAACCATGAGAAGAGGTTCCAGCATGGAGGTCAAGGCGGCTACCGCGGCGTCCACCTCGTCGTCATAGAAATCGGCGATTTTGCCGAGCATGGTATCCAGGGCGCCGGTCGCCTCCCCCACGGAAATCATCTGGATCACCATGCCGGGGAAAATGTCGTTTTCAGAGAGGGGCTCCGCGATTGTCTGACCCTCCGCGATGCTTCCTCGCACCTCGAGGATGATCTCCTCAAGGACCACGTTTCCAGAGGTCCTTGCCACGATATCCAGGGCGTCCAGGATCGGAACCCCGCTGGAAATCATGGTTCCCAGGGTTCTCGTAAACCGGGCCACGGCCACCTTTTTAAGGAGCACCCCGAAAATGGGGAGTTTCAGGGCAAGAGCGTCCGTGACCTTCCGCCCTGACTTGGTGGCCCGGTACCTCTTAAAACCGTAAATAAGGGCTGCGATGGCCAAAATCAGCCAAATCACATTGCTCTTGACGAAGCGGCTCATGTTCACCACAAGCTGTGTAGGGGCGGGCAGGCCTGCTCCGAAACTGGAGAACATGTCTTCAAAAACAGGTATCACGAAGATGAGGATAACCGCGATTACGATAATGGCGATCGCCATGACCACGATCGGATAGGTCATAGCCCCCTTGATCTGGCCTTTGAGTTTTTGGGCCTTTTCAATATATTCAGCCAGTCTGCGGAGGATCGTATCCAGGATTCCACCCAGTTCACCCGCCGCCACAAGGTTGACATAAAGATCATCGAACACCTGGGGATGCTTCCGCATGGCATCAGCAAGGGTGGTTCCACTTTCCACATCCCTTGTAATCTCTTTCAATATTTTCTTAAAGGTGGAATTCTCCGCCTGTTCCGCCAAGATAGAAAGCCCTTGAACAAGTGGAAGGCCTGCATCGATCATGGTCGAAAACTGGCGGGTGAAAATGACCAGGTCTTTTGTCGTGACCTTCGGTTGGAGAAAAGAGATATTCTCAAAGAGATCCTTTGGTTTCGGTTTCAGTTTTTTGACGGTGAAATTGCGCTTTTTCAGTTGACTGAGCGCGATTTTCTCGTTGGCGGCCTCGATTTCTCCTTTTAATTTTCTTCCCTTCTTAGTTTCCGCGACCCACAGATATACCGGCATTTGTATTCCTCCTCAGGCCCTTCCTGCAGGCCAAAGGCATTGGCTTTTACCCCACCCATCGGAAATTTCTGACATTGGAAACTAAATTTTACATAATATACAAATATGTTTTTAATGTCAAGGATGGTTATCCCCAACCCTCAGGCCTTGTGACTTGTCTCTCTCCCGCCCGGAGACTTCTTTGTTTCCGAGCTCTGGATCATTTCTTCTTGACAATTGAACCTCGTTCAGTGATATAAGGAGCGCTTACGTCTCTATTTTATCAGCAAAGGAGGATTTTGTTGTGAGTGAAGTTACAGCTCCCATGGGTGGGAAAGTGCTGGATGTCAAGGTGAACGTGGGTGATACGGTCAATGAAGGCGACGAAGTACTGATACTTGAAGCCATGAAGATGGAATTGCCGGTTGTCGCGACGGCATCCGGGACCGTGAAGGAAATCAAGTGTAACAAGGGAGATGCCGTCGAAGCCGAGGCGGTTCTCATCGTCCTGGAATAGTTCGATCCAAATTTTATATACCGGCTCGTCAAAAACCTGTTTCTTGGAGGCTCCCCGATGTCCATTCGGGAAAGGATCGAGGAACTGGAGAAAAGAAACCTCCAGGCGGAACTGGGCGGTGGACAGGCCCGCATAGAACAACAACATGCCAAGGGCAAAATGACAGCTCGGGAGCGGATTGATGCGCTCCTGGACAAGGGCAGCTTCCAAGAGATAGACAAATTCGTGGTGCACCGCTGCCATGACTTCGGGATGGAAAAAAAGAAGATCCCCGGGGACGGTGTGGTAACGGGTTACGGCACGATCGACGGGCGCAACGTGTTCGTCTTTTCTCAGGATTTCACTGTCTTCGGCGGTTCCTTGAGTGGCCCCTTCGGGGAAAAGATCTGCAAGATCATGGACCTGGCCCTTAAGAGCGGGGCCCCTGTCATCGGCCTCAATGATTCGGGAGGAGCCAGGATCCAGGAAGGGGTCGTCAGCCTGGGAAGCTATGGAGAGATCTTTAAACGGAACGTCTGGGCCTCAGGTGTCGTTCCACAGATCTCCGTGATCATGGGTCCGTGTGCTGGGGGAGCCGTATACTCTCCGGCGCTTACGGACTTCATTATCATGGTCAAGAAGACCAGTAACATGTTCATTACCGGCCCCCAGGTCATCAAGGAGGTCACGGCCGAAGAGGTGACCCCGGAAGAGCTTGGGGGGGCCCTCACCCACAACACCAAGAGTGGAGTGGCCCATTTCGCCGAGGATTCCGACCAGGCCGCCCTTGCCAGGGTCAGGGAACTCCTGAGTTACCTTCCCTCCAATTACCGGGAAAAGCCGCCGGTGGTTCCTTGCACCGACAGCCCTGACCGGACGGACGAATCCCTTAACTCCATTGTCCCTGACAATCGAAGATTGCCCTATGACATGAAAGTCATTATTCGATCCGTCCTTGACCGGGACTCCTTTCTGGAAATCCAAGAACGTTATGCCAGGAATATGATCATCGGGTTCGGTCGCCTGAATGGGCATGTGGTGGGAATCGTGGCGAACCAGCCGAAGTTCCTAGCCGGCTGCCTGGACATCGATGCTTCCTTGAAATGCTCTCGCTTCGTGCGTTTTTGTGATTGCTTCAATATCCCACTGATTACCTTTGTGGACGTCCCCGGCTTCCTTCCCGGGGTTCAACAGGAGTACGGCGGCATCATCAAACACGGGGCGAAAATCATCTATGCTTACTGTGAAGCCACCGTTCCCAAGATCACCGTAATCACCAGGAAGGCTTACGGCGGGGCCTATGATGTCATGTCCAGCAAGCACCACGGCGGAGATATCAACTACGCCTTCCCTTCTGCTGAGATTGCAGTCATGGGTGCCAGGGGGGCCGTGAACATTATCTTCCGGAAGGAAATTGCAGAGGCCGATGATCCGGAAGGCACCAGGGAACGCCTGATCAACGAATACAGGAACAACTTTTCCACCGTTTTCAAGGCAGCGGAACTGGGTTATATCGACCAGGTGATCCTCCCCGAAAAAACGCGCCCCTTGCTCATCAAGGCCCTCATGATGCTCAAGAACAAGAGGGAATCCATACCGGAGCGGAGACACGGGAACATCCCACTCTAATGAAGCTCCCCGCTCCAAGCAGCGAGGTAGTATCTTAAGCGGAATGGCGACAGAGTCAATACCGCTTTCGCGCAAAAGGGCTTCGGCGCGCTCACCCGCCATTCCCCCATGTAGCAAGCTTCAGGTATAAAAAACCCCTTCCCCCCACGGGGAGAAGAGGTTTTTGTATCCCGGTAGTTTGACGTCCAGGTCCACGGGAGGAGCGCTGAAGAGAGACCTTTGAAAAACGCCCCCACCCCGGGCGTTAAGCGGCCGTCTTTTTCACGGCCTCGGCCTTCTTTACGGAGCGGGAGATAATACTTCCCGCGATGGACATAGCCAGGAATAAAACCAAAAGGACCACGAAAACACCCACGAATCGCAGGATCAGAGTCCCGATAATCCAGGTCCAATTGTCCTTCATGATGACTATGCGGGTACCTCCATCGACCGGCTCCTTGGAGATGGTTACGGAGTGCCACTTCAAGTTGGAATCATCCTCGATATAAGTGGCATCCTTCCAATCCCGAATTTTGATGTCTTTCAGCTTTTTAAAGGCGTCTTTATAAAATTTTAGGACCTCGTTATGGGTCATGGGAACTGTCATTTCGAGGCGCTTATCCGTCTTCTTGATCAGCTTGCCCCCAGGAACCAACGGAACATCCAGGAAACTTTCCCCACAAATGCCCGGACCGGCCCCAAAGAAAACCAATGAAACCATCACCAGCAATATTTTCTTCATTTTTTATCCCCCTGCGTTTCTTCTTAACGGGTTTGCCCTAGTCGAACATTGCGATAAACATCCCGGCGGCCGCCGCCGAACCGATTACGCCGGCCAAATTCGGGCCGATGGCATGCATCAGCAGGTGATTGGTCTTATCGTAACGAAGCCCTTGCACCTGGGAGACCCGCGCTGCCATTGGAACCGCCGAAACGCCGGCAGACCCGATAAGGGGATTGATCTTCTCTTTCAAGAAGAGGTTCATGATCTTCACCGTGAGTATGCCGCCGACCGTGCAGACTGCGAAATCGATGAGACCCAGACCGAAGATGAACAGCGGTTTCCAGCTAAGGAAGTTATCCGCATGCATTGTAGCCCCTACAGAGATGCCCAAGAATATGGTAACGATATTCATGAGGGCCCCTTGGGCTGTTTCTGTAAGGCGCGCCACCGCACCGCTCTCTTTCATCAGGTTACCCAGCATGAACATGCCCATCAGAGGGGTGACCGAGGGAACGAGGAGGGTGATAATTCCGGCGGTCACCAGGGGAAAGAGCATCTTTTCCTGCTTCGATACAGGCCTGAGCTGCCGCATCCTGATCTTTCTCTCCTCGGCGGTCGTCATGAGCTTCATGATACCCGGCTGAATAAGGGGTACCATGGCCATGTAAGAATAGGCGGCCAAGGCATTCGGCCCCAACAACTGCGGGGCGAGATGCTGCGTCAGGTAGATAGTCGTAGGACCGTCGGCCCCACCGATGATTCCCACGGAAGCCGCCTCCTTAAGAGTGAAACCGGCAAGGACTGTACCGGTGAAGGTAACGAAGACCCCGAGCTGGGCCCCTGCCCCGATCAACAGGGTCTTGGGATTGGCGATGAGGGGCCCGAAATCCGTCATGGCCCCCAATCCCAGAAAAATGATACAGGGGATGACCTCCCATTCGAGCCCGTAATGATAGAAGATACGCAACAGCTCTCCGTGGCCATCGGACCATCCCATGAGGGGAACCAATGGAAAATTGACGATGAAGATCCCGAATCCAATGGGAAGGAGGAGAAGCGGCTCATATTTCTTGGCAATGGCCAGGTACATAAAAAAACACCCGACTCCCCACATGATGACCAGCTTGAAACTGAAATTCATTACTCCAGTGGTGTAGATGATGCCCGACAACATGTCCAGAATTTCATTGGCATTCATGTTCCCGTACTCCCGTTCCAGGTTTTCAAAAGATTAGGGGCCTGAAGGACTCTCTGCCCCGACTGATTGAAATGGACATTACCCTTTTTCCCCGGGGAGTCTTCAGGGGCCTACTCTCTTGTTTACGGAATTCAGCAGGCCTCGCCGACCATTCCCGGTTGCAACTATACGATGCTCCCGTTTTTCAGAACGATCTTGAGAAACAGGCCGATTGCCTGATATTAATTAGTAGTGTCCATCCACAAATGTATTTTGGGCACCGGCCGGGTTTTTAATCCAGAAAGGATCTGTTTTTTTTGCAAGATCAAGGAAACCCGCGGCCTGCCCAAAGGCGGGAGACCAAACAAAGCGCGGAGACGTGCTTTGGAGCATCGCACAACTAATCCCGCACATCGGCTCCCCTTGTCACGCCGTAGCTGTAACCAAGGCGGAAGATTATGAAAAAAGAGCCATTTATGGATGGAAATCAGTTACATTGTAGCCATAATTGAGCTACCAGTCTTTGTCAATAATAAAAATTCACCCATACAGTATTTTAAAGCTAAAAGCACCAACACCGGAAACCTGATCCCTGTCTTGAACCAGGGAATTCACACCTACTCGATGGAGCGCGAGGGGAAGAAAAAACCCCGCGCGCCCGCTATCAACCTTCATGGGGGACAAAAATGACTGAAAAGAACGATTTCAAACGATTACAGGCCAGGCAGGACGCTTGGAACGAAGGCGTCGAAAAAAAACTGGCCAAGTATCCGGAAAGGAAAAAAATATTTTTAAACACTTCCGGTATCCCTGTCAAGCGACTTTATTCTCCCCTCGATACCCGGGACCTTGACTATCTCTCCGGGCTGGGTTTCCCGGGAGAATTTCCTTTCACCCGAGGTGTCCAGCCGACCATGTACAGAGGCCGTTACTGGACCATGCGACAATATGCAGGATTCGCCACGGCCGAGGAATCCAACCGGAGATTTCGCTTTCTCTTGGAACAAGGGCAGACTGGCCTCTCCGTGGCCTTCGACCTCCCAACCCAGATCGGCTACGATTCAGACCACGAAATGGCCATCGGCGAGGTCGGCAAGGTGGGGGTCGCCATCGATTCCTTGGAAGACATGGAGGTCCTCTTTGACGGCATTCCCCTGGACAAGGTGAGCACCTCCATGACCATCAATGCTCCTGCTTCAATCCTCCTGGCCATGTATATCGCGGTCGCTGAAAAGCAGGGGGTGAATCCGGAAAAGCTCAGGGGGACGATCCAGAACGACATTCTGAAGGAATACAGTTCAAGGGGAACTTATATCTTTCCCCCCAAGCCCAGCATGCGTCTAATTACGGACGTGTTCGCTTTCTGCTCTGAGAAAGTCCCCCTGTGGAACACTATCAGCATAAGCGGGTACCATATCCGTGAGGCCGGATCCACAGCCGTCCAGGAGGTGGCCTTCACCTTGGCCAACGGCATCGCTTACGTTCAGGCGGCCCTCGATGCCGGACTCGATGTCGACGCCTTCGGCCCCCGACTTTCTTTCTTCTTCAACGCTCACCTCGACTTCTTCGAAGAGGTGGCCAAATTCAGGGCCGCCAGGCGCCTGTGGAGCCGGATCATGAAGGAACGGTTCGGGGCCAAGAACCCCAGGTCCATGATGATCCGGTTTCACACCCAGACCGCCGGTTGCACACTCACCGCTCAGCAGCCCCAGAACAACATCGTGAGGGTGGCCTTTCAGGCCCTGGCTGCCGTTCTGGGCGGCACCCAGTCCCTCCATACCAATTCCATGGACGAGGCCCTCTGCCTCCCGTCGGAAGAGGCCGTTCGAATCGCCCTCCGGACCCAGCAAATCATCGCCCACGAGACCGGGGTAGCGGACACAGTCGATCCCCTTGGCGGTTCCTATTACATCGAGACCCTAACGGATGAAATCTGCCGGAGAGCCGAGGAGTACATCCGGAAAATTGATGAAATAGGCGGGGCCGTGAGTGCCGTTGAGAAGGGTTTCATCCAGAAAGAGATTCAGGAGAGTGCCTATCGCTATCAAAAGGAAATCGAAAAGGAGGAACGGATCGTCGTGGGACTGAACCGCTACTTGAGCGACGAGGAAAGGCCGGGGCGCCTTCTCAGGGTGAATCCTGCGGTCCGAACAGCTCAAATGGAAAGGCTTGAAAGCCTTAGATCCAAAAGAGACAGCAGAAGGGTACGGCAATGCCTGAAGGACCTGAGAAGGGCCGCCGGGGGAACCGAAAACCTGATGTTCCCTATCCTGGAGGCCGTAAGGGCCTATGCTACCTTGGGGGAAATGTGCAGCGTCTTGAGAGAGGTCTTCGGCGAGTATCGCCAGGTCTCTCCCTTTGCCTAGCCTTCCCCCGACTCAAGGTGTAGTCATGATTTCATGCCACGGCATCCGGTAAAATGGGGGACAGATCCGTCCATGAAGTAATACCCTTTTTTTCCTCGAACAGGAAAGGTTGAAAACCTATCTTTTTCTCAAGAATCACGGAGGTGACAAGGTGAACAACCACAGAAAAATCCGTGTACTGGCTGCAAAGCCCGGACTTGACGGTCATGACAGGGGGATCAAGGTCATTGCCAGCGCGCTCATGGATGCGGGCATGGAGGTCATCTACACGGGACTCCGACAAACCCCCAAGCAAATCGTGGAGGCCGCTATCCAGGAGGACGTGGACGTGATCGCCCTGAGCATCCTCTCCGGTGCCCATGACTATCTCTTCCCCAAGGTTATGGAATTGCTTCGGGAAAGGGGTGCCGACGATATCCTTGTCCTGGGAGGAGGAATCATACCGGAGGAGGATGTTCCTGCCCTCAAGGCCTGTGGGATAGCCGAGATCTTCGGCCCCGGCACTCCCACCACCACGATCATCGATTTCATCCGCTCAAGGGTCAAGTGAAGTTCCGACTGATCCTGAAATAAAAACAGCCCCCCTTCTCCCCGGCAAGGGGAGACGAGGGGCCGCAATAGATTTATATTCGGTTAGAAAAAGGATTCCTTTATTCGTTCTTCCAGACCGGCTTTCGTTTTTCCAGGAAGGCCTTCAATCCTTCCATTGCATCGTGGCTGGTCATTAGTTCGTCCAGGTAAATCTTCTCGATGGCCTGGAGCGAGGGCTCCAGGTCGTCCATCAACCCGACCATGATCGCCTTCTTGGTTTTCCTCAAGACCTCCGCGCTCAGGCCGAGATATGGTTTGATGAATTCCTCGGTTGCTGATTCCAGTTCCTCCTTTGAAACCACCTTGTTGACCAGCCCCATGGCCCTGGCCTCCTCCGCCGAGATAATCCTGCCGCTCAGGATAAGATCCATGGCCGCCTTACGCCCCATGATCCGGGGCATGATATGGGCGGCGATAGGGGGAAACACCCCCACCTGGATCTCGGGCTGGCCGAACTTGGCACCTTCTTCGGCGATAACCAAGTCGCAGAATACAGCCAATTCGCACCCGCCTCCCAGGCACGAGCTGAACACGGATGCCACAGTGGGGATCCCCAGCCTGTCCATCAGCCGGAACATCTTGTGAAAGGCCTCGATCATCTTAGGGGCCAAATCGCCCATATGCTCGCCGACGTCCACGCCCGCGGAGAAACACTTGCCCTTGGCGTTGAAAAGTACGATCTTCAGGTCTTTCTGCCCCTGCCAGGATTCAAGGACCCCGTTGATCTCGTTCATCATGGCGATATTCAGGACATTAACAGGGGGCCTGTTGAGGGTGATGGTCCCCAGCCCGTCCTTCAATTCGACCTCGATGTGTTCGTATCCCATGACCTATCCACTCCTTTCCATCAAACAAAAAGGGCAGGCGGGCCTGCCGTTCCGGCCCTGCCTGCCATGGTCAAACACAGAAAAGAGACCACCCGGACTACTTCTGAGGTTTCCCAAGCACCTCTGCATACATATTGTAGTCCCAGATCTTGCAGTCTGCGATGTTCTGGCGGAACTTGATGAAGTCGATGGTGTCCATGCCGGTGATCTTTTTGGTGTTGAAGGCCGCGAACCCAAGGAAGGCCTCCCCGGCCATGTTGGCCGCCAGCCAGTGCCTGTTGTAGTTTTTGGAGTAATCCCAGAAGAATTTCTTCTTGGCCCGGACCGAGTCGATGGACTTGATCAGGCACCCGGGGAAGAGGTTGGTGAAGGTCCACACGATCTTGTCCACTTCCCTGTCAAGCAGTTCGAAATCGGCCTTGTCCTGGTACTCCTTCAAGATGGCCCTGCCTTCCTTGAAGGCCTCGCCGGTCTTGAATTCGCCGTACACGATCTCGCCGTCCCTGACGTAGGTCTCGGTCTCCACCGTAGGATTGCGCACCCACTTGCCGTCGATCTTGAGGACGGGCACCACCTTGCTGATGAGGTTCTTGGCCTTCATCTTGTAAGCCGACCACATCTCGCAAGAGACGCAGTTCCACATAGCATCTTCCATGTTGAGGAACCAGGGCAGGAAGTCGGAGGAACCGCCGTCCGGCGCGGAACCGTGTCTGGGTCCTGCCTGGCCGAAGATGGCCAGATCCGAAGAGATGGCGATATCGCAAGCCATTCCGATCTCCTGGCCGCCGGCCACCCTCATTCCGTTAACCCGGCAGATGACCGGCTTCTTGCACATCAGGATGGAATCCACCATGTGGTTGAACAGCTCCATGTACTGCCCGTACTCATCCGGCCTCATGCTGTAATACTCGCTGTATTCCTTGGTGTTTCCACCCGTGCAGAAGGCATAGGGACCGGTGCCGGTGAAAACCACCGCCACGACGCTCCTGTCCAGGGAGGCGTTTTCAAAGCCGGCGATGACGCCCTTTACCATTTCCGTGGTGTAGGAGTTGTACTGCCTGGGGTTGTTCAGGCGGATCCAGGCCGTATAAAGGCCGTCCACTTCCTTCCCCGTCTTGGGATCGACGATAGGTTTCTTCTCATACACGGTGCAGGGAGCTTCCGTTCCCCAGTGCACATCTGTATGGAGCAAGTGATCCTTTTTTCCGTCTTCTCTTGGTACCCATTCCAAACCACCCGTCAATGACATAGTGTTACCTCCTTATTGTTGTTTTCGTTTGATATGTACCTGCCGTTTCCAATCTTCAGGGAAACGACTCTGCACTAGAAATCGGGAGTCAGGACGATCCGTTTCATAGGAGGCGTTTTGTGCGCCTCGGCGAAGGTCTCCGCAATAGTGCTCATGGGTCGGGTCTCCACGAACTCCTCGATATTGATCTTTCCGTTCAGGACCATGTCCAGGACGATCGGGTAGTACTCCGGCAGGCAACCCCAAGTCCCGATGATCTCCGCATCAAAGGCCATGAGCCGACCGATGGCGTATTCCGTCTTGGCCAGACTGAAGCCCACGACGATCAATTTTCCCGTGAAGCTAAGCAGGGTCAGGGCAATCTCCTGCCCCGCCTTGGCCCCTGTAACCTCGAAGATCTTCCATCCCGTGTTGGGCAGGCCGTTCTCCTTACAGATGCCCCTGAATTCCTTTGAAACCGCCTTTGCATCCTTGTCCGTAGAGTTGATCACGAAATCTGCGCCGAACCGGAGGGCCCTGTCCAGCTTCTCCTGGTTGCGGGCGATCCCGATGACCGTCTTTGCCCCCAGTGCCTTGGCGATCTGTCCCATGTACTGGCCCACTCCACCGGTAATCCCGACGACGACCACATTATCCCCGGGCTGAAGATCCGCCCTCTTGGCCGCCTGGTAAGGCGTTGTGGCCGCATCAGCCACGACCGCCAGGTGTGATAAAGGGATGTCTCCCCGGTTCTTCACCTCACATAGATCAATGGAGGGGACGGGGATATGGCTTGAAAAGCCCCCGTAAATCCCAAGGCTGTTACCGGGCATTTTCTGGCTCAGGCAGCGATTGCCCCGCCCTGTCTTACAAAGGATACACTGCCGGCACGGCATCACGGCCGGGATGATCACCTCTTTCCCGATCCAGGCTTCGTCCCCGGCAACCACGGTTCCCGCGATTTCATGGCCCAGGGTGAGGGGGGGTTTGCTCACAGTGGGAACCCCATCATAAAAATATCCCAGGTCCGTATGGCATACGCCGCAACCCGCGACCTCCACCAGAACCTCGCCGGGCTTGAGTTCGGGGACCGGGATCTCTTTCTTCTCCAGTTTACCCGGAGTGGTTTCTTTGGTTTCTCTGTTGTACACCGTAGGCTGTACCATCTGCCATGTCTGGATTTTATCCGGTATTGCTCCCATTTGTACCCTCCTTCGTGCAAAGTTTGTCGTTTGCGTTAGATCATTCCATAGCCGCCGTCCACGCAAAGGAGTTGGCCGGTTATGTAATCGGCGTCATCGGAGCCCAGGAAAACAAAGGCCGGAGCGATGTCTTTGGCTTCTGCAAAGCGCTTGAGAAGAATCCTGTTCATGTAAATTTCCCTGAGCTTTTCATCCGTCCTTATTTTCTCTGTCATGTCCGTGGCGACGATCCCCAATGAAATGACATTGACGCAAATGTTATATCGCGCCAGTTCCCGGGCCATAGACTTGGTCATGCTGATTACCCCGCCCTTGGCCGCACTATAATTTATCTGCCCTACCGTTCCGACGATTCCCGCAACGGAGGTCACGTTGATGATCTTGCCGGCCTTCTTTTCGGACATGTGGCGAGCGGCGGCCTGGCTGCACAGAAAGGCCCCTTTAAGATGAATATCCACCACCTGATCCCATTGCTCTTCCGTCATCTTGAGCATCATGGCGGGCCGGGTGAATCCTGCGTTATTCACCAGGATGTCGAGTCCTCCCAATTGTTCGACGGCAGCCTGCACAAGATTCTCGGCCTCAGCCTTAACGGCCACGTCGGCCTTGACGGCCACAGCATCGCTGCCGATCTGCTTGATTTCGTTGACCACTTCCATTGCCGCCGTTTCATTGGAGGTGTAATTGACCAGCACCTTCGCACCCTCTTTGGCATACCCGATGGCGATGGCCCTTCCGACACCCCGGCTGCTTCCCGTGACCAAAGCTACCTTATTTTTAAGTTTCATACACTTCTCCCCTTCTATCTATAGTCATACCGAGACCTTCTTGAGCTTGAACAAAATCGAACGTTTTTCAAAGGTCTCATACCAAGGATTTTTTCACTGAGTACGACCGTGAGCAGACAAAATGATTACATTATAACTACATTATAGTTATTCGTGAAAGGTAAATAATTCCGGACATGATGTCAAGAAAAATTGGGAGGCAAAAGAAGGCCCGAAGGCCAAGAAACGAGCGGGCTCCAATCGTGGACGGCCTTCATACCGGTGCATAAAATGGAGTTGATAAACCTTGCTGTTTTGCTAATATGCGTCCATCCATAAATGAGAAAATTTGTGCAAGGTCAAGGAAGGCGAAAATTTTAACCGCCCCGTGAGAGATGCCGAGCGGGACAGGCATCCATACAGAGAAAGAAGGGTACATTGTTCACCGATCCCGGACACTCCTTCTTGTTCAAGGCCGCACGGCAGGTCCGTCAATTCTATGCCTCCTTAAGGAAGCAACGTTTTTTCAAGATCTTCGGAGTGACCTGCGCCCTCATCCTTTACGGGGCACTGGCCATCTTTTTTACCGAGCGATTTTACGAAACCAAGGGCGCCGGCGGGCTCTTCGACGCCCTTTACTGGGCCGTCGTGACCATCGCCACCGTCGGCTACGGGGACATCGTCCCAACCACCACTGCAGGGAAGGTGTTCGCCCTTATGATCATCCTGAGCGGACCCGCCCTTCTGTCCCTCGTTACGGCCTCCATCGCTTCAGCGTTTGTAGAAAGGAAGATCAGGGAGGGCAAGGGATTGGAATCCATAAAAGGAAAAGACCATATCGTTATCTGCGGGTGGAATGAACATGCCGAAACTGTCCTGGAAGGATTGATCTTTCAGACCGGAGGGCACCCGCCAAAAATCGTCTTGATCAACGAGCTTTCCCGCGACGAGGTCCAGTCCATTCAATACCGCTATAAAGAACACGACCTGGTCTTTTTGAGGGGCAACTTCGTGAAGGAGGACGTCCTGGCCAGGGCCGACCTCCCGAGGGCTGCAGCAGCGATCGTCCTGGCGGACACCTCGGGGGGGCACTCCCTTGAAAAGGCAGATGAGCGGACTATATTCGCCACCATGGCGATCAAGTCTATGGCCTCCAAGGTAAGAACCTGTGCTGAACTCATCCACGAGGAAAACCGGGAACATCTCTTGCGCGCCAACGTGGATGAGGTGATCGTTCGCGGAGAATCCGCCGGGTCCCTGATCGCAACAGCGGCTTTGTCGCCGGGGGTAGTCGATTCTGTCAGGCTCCTTGTGGAGAACAGGGACGAAAACAGGTTATGGAGAATTCCGCTTCCAGCCAAATACGTAGGCCGTCCAGCGAGTGAATGTACCGGTTTTCTCAGGGGTAAATACCAGGCCCTTCTACTGGCCGTGGTCCGGGAAAAGGAAAAAATCCGGCTGGAGGACATCCTCACAGGGGATTCCACCTTCGTGGACGATTTTATCAGAAGAAAATTCGAGGAGTCGGGGAAGGATTATTTCAGCGGCAAGAAAGACTTTGCCGTTCAACTCAATCCTCCAGACGATTATCTCTTCCACAAAAACGACTGGCTCGTTGTGGTGTCTAAGAAAAGACCTCGCTTATGAATCTGCTCGCTGCACTGAAGGCTTCCACTCTTTTCAAGGGGCTCGAGGACCGGGAGATCGACGAAGTCCTGAAGATCGCCAGGGAAACCAGGTTTCCCAAGGATTCCTTGATCATGGAGGAAGGAGAAGAAGGCGATACCCTATACATGGTCCTGGAGGGGGAACTGGATGTTTCCAAAAGCCTGACCATGAAATTTGGAGATGACGATTTTCGAACAACCGATAAGGTTCTGACCCGGATTAGGCCGCAAGACCACGAAGTGCTTGGCGAGATGGCCCTGATTTGCCGGGACAAGCGATCGGCCTCGGTCATGGCCAGGACGGACTGCCGGTTGATTGAGATCCGCCGGGATGATTTCATAAGACTTGTGGAAGAGAACCCCCGACTCGGGGTCAAGATTCTGCTGAATTTGTCCGAGCTGCTGATCGGACGGCTCAGGCAATCCAGCGAGGACGTCGTCAAGCTGACCACCGCCCTTTCAATCGCATTGAGCAAATGAGAAAAATCCTTTTGCCGTTGCTGGTTCTTTCCGTCTCCTTTGTCTCCTGTGCGAGGAAGGAAGTTACGAGGCCTCCCCTCCCACCTGCGCCTTCCAAGAGGATCGTCCTTCCCAGGGACAAGACAGGAGCCTACCCCGCGCCTTACGAAGTAGGGGGAAAGAGATACTACCCCCTTCCTGAATCCATTGGATTCGTTCAATATGGAAAAGCCTCATGGTACGGGGACGGGTTCCACGGGCGCCTTACATCCAGTGGTGAACCATTCGACATGCACAAGAAAAGTGCCGCCCACAAAACCCTTCCCCTGGGTTCCCTCGTGAAGGTTACCAATCTCGAAAACGGAAAACATACCATCGTTCGCATCAATGACCGCGGCCCTTTTGTCAAGGACCGCATCATTGATCTCTCCTATGCGGCGGCCAAGGAGATTGATCTGGTCGACAAGGGGGTGGCCGAGGTCAAAATAGTGGCCTTGGCCGAGGAGGTCGGGGAGCAGGGGGAAAAGGGAACTTCACCTCCCGTGGTAAAGGTAGGGAATTTTGGGAGGGGGAAATTCACTGTGCAGGTAGGGGCATTCGAGAATGAGCGGAACGCCCTGGAACTCGCCAGGCGATTAAAGGTCCTCTATGATTACGTCAGGGTCATTGTCCACCGCGCCCGAAACGGAAAGAACTATTACAAGGTGTGGGTGTCCCAATGCGGTACCCTTGAACGGGCGCGGCGCATCGAGAAGGAACTTGAAGAGACCGGTTTCACAGGGGCCTTTATAGTAAGGATCTAAGACTTCAAAGTGTTACCCTCCTCGTGCCCTAATCAGCCGTACCCGTATTTTTCCTTGAGTTTACGGCAGACAATGGAAGGCACCAATCCGCTGATATCTCCCCCAAGACTGGCCGCCTCCTTGATGATGGTGGAACTGGTGTAAAACCACTTGTAGTCGGTCATCAAAAAGACGGATTGGACGTTGCGGTTCAACTTCCGGTTCATGAGCTGCATCTGAAATTCGTACTCGAAATCCGACATTGCCCTCAACCCCCTGAGGATCACGTTGGATTCCTTCTCCACCACGTAGTCCACCAACAACCCGTCGTATGTGTCCACTTCCACGTTGGGAATATCCTTGCAGACTTCCCTGATCATCTCCATGCGCTCGTCCATGGAAAAAAGGGGCACCTTGTTGGGGTTGTTAAGGAGTGCGATAATGACCTTGTCGAATATCTTCAAGGCCCTTGTGATGATACTCAAATGACCGTTGGTGATGGGATCGAAGGTCCCGGGATAAATCACCGTCTGCGTACTCATCAATCATCCTCGTAATGGTAAAGAGTTAGCTTGGTTTCACCGTAATATTTTCTTCCCGCCGTCTCGAGCCGGCCGATCTTCCCGGGAAGTTCGTCCCCCTTTGATGACTCGGCGACCACGATCGATGGAGATGCGAGGATTTCCGCGCTCTGAAGCAATTCCAAAACAGGTGGGAGCAAACCCTTCCCGTACGGGGGATCAACAAATACCAGGTCGAATCTGTCCTCTTTGAGAATCGCCCTGGATTTCAGAACCCGACTGACATCCCCCTTTACCACGACCGAAAAGGCCTCAAACCCGCAGACCCTGAGATTTTTCCTCACAAGACGGACCGATCGAAGTGAACGGTCAACAAACAGGGCCTTGCATGCTCCCCTGCTGAGGGCCTCGATTCCAAGGATTCCGGTCCCGGCAAAAAGGTCCAGGACCCGGGCTTCAGTCATGTCCTGCCCGAGAAGATCGAACATCGCCTCCCTGACCTTGTCCGCGGTGGGCCTGATATCCATCCCCTTCAAGGTCGCGAGGCGTCGCCCCTTCATCCGTCCACCGGTAATCCTCATTCGGCCCCTTCATTCGGTTCCTCAAAGCTAACGCCCCTCAGGGTTCGACCCCCCGGGCGTATCCGTATAATCAATCCCCCCGTCGCCTCCTGGGCTCCCGGTCACCGGGATCACCCTTTCAGGTCCTTCCCTTATTACACCCCGTCCCGCTCGCACTCGTCGCCTGCTGAGCCGGAAAAGGGTCATAGCCGGGCCTGAAATCGTGTAAGCAAGGGTGATCAGGAAGAGCATAAAGGTCGGACGATAGGCTATGACGATCCCCACCAGGATGACGGAGACCAGCATATTGAATGGTTTGCGGTGCCGTATGTCGAACTTTTTGAAGCTCAGGTAACGGATGGTGCTGACCATCAAAAATGAGAGGATATAGATCAGGGTCAAAGCCATGAAGGGTTTGCTCTGAAGGATTCCGCCCATTTCGTTTGCAAAAAGGACCCAGGAAGAAACCAGGGAGGCGGCCGCCGGGATGGGAAGACCCCGGAAGTAATTGGGCTCGACCACGCTTTTCTGAATATTGAAACGCGCGAGTCTGAGGGCTCCGCAAATCACGTACATAAATGCCGCCAGCCATCCCAGCCTCCCGTAAGGGGCAAGGGCCCACTTGAAGGCGAGTATTCCCGGAGCCACGCCGAAAGCGATGAGATCCGACAGGGAATCGTATTCGACTCCGAAATCACTGGTCGTATGGGTAAAACGCGCTACCCTGCCATCCAATCCATCGAAAAGGGCGGAAACAAGAATAGCGATCGCCGCCGCTTCGTACCTATCCTGCATTGAGGCTATGATCGCGTAAAATCCTCCGAACAGGCTGGCGGATGTGAAGAGGTTGGGAAGGAGGTAGATCCCCTTTCTACGGCTGGTCCGGTTTCTCTTTTTTCTTTTCGTACTCATGGCAGATACCCCAGTTTCGTCAGGCCGGCCTTGACCTTCTGGTTTCTTTGGACAAGGACGCGGCTTTCACGGGGAAGGTAGACATCCAGGCGTGATCCGAACCTGATCAGGCCGAACCGCATCCCAGCTTTGACCAGATCGTTTTCCCGGACCCAGCAGGCGATCCGCCGGGCGATCAGCCCTGCGATTTGAACCACCAGGAGTCTTCCGCCATCGGGAGTCTCCAAGGTGATCCGGTTATTCTCATTTTCTTCGGAAGCCTTGTCCAGGTTTGCGGAAAGGAATCTACCCGGGCGATATTGGATCTTACTGATCCTGCCGGTCGTGGGGATCCGGTTCACGTGAACGTCAAAAATCGACATGAAGATGCCCACCTTAAATGCAGGTTCACCGAAAGGATTTTCCCCGTCCTCCAGCGTACGGATCTCAACGACCCTTCCGTCGGCCGGGGCCAGGATCACCTTTTCCTCCACCTCAGCCCTTCGATCGGGATCCCGAAAAAAATAGATTGTGAAAAGGGTGAGAACGGCTGCCAAGATCCCCGGGACCAGCAAGTGAAAAAGCAGACAGGAAAGCGTGATGAGGATGCCTATCAGGATAAACGGAAACCCTTCACGGGCAACGGGCAGCCTGTTATGAATCTTCGTTCTTTCCACCTTTGATCGGGTCTTCATTTCCCGCCGATCCCGTCTCCGGGAATTATAGTCTGGAGTTCGCCTTCAAATCTTCAGGGGGATCACCTTTCCTGGAGAGCCCTGAGACCGCCGTCCCCCTTTGAAAGATCCGTCCGTTTCCACACCGGAGCGGAAGGGACAGATCACTCATTATATGTCCCGAGCATTGTTTGTCAATCTCCTGGGGCGATCGAGGTTTCACCCTGAGAAATGACCGGGTAGGGATTCGGCCGGATGTCCGGGGGCCTCATGTAGGTAGGAACGAGATCAGGCAGGCCGTCAAAATCGGCTTTGTGAAAACGCTTGAGGGCCAGACACCCCACGGAAGAGGCCCTTGGATTCCAGAGGCTCGATGGGGCCAGGAGCGCATCTTCCCCGAGCGCCTTTGATATAAGTGACCCCTGCCTCCCGAAATCGTTGCCCAGGAAAAAGGTTCTCTCCCTTACAATGGAAGAGAGCCTTTCAATCTTAATACTCATATCTTCGGTGACCCTCTCAACCTTCTCATCTTCAAGCCTTCGGAACAGGGCGGAAAAGACCTCTCCACGCCTGGATTCCAGGATCGCACATACCGGAAGAGCGCAACAGGGCGCCTGCAGGGCCAGGGCCTCGAGGCTGGAAATTCCGATCAAAGGGATATCCAGGCCCTGGCAAAACCCCTTGGCTGCGGCAAGACCCACCCGCAAACCCGTAAAGCTTCCGGGGCCGATCGCCGCTGCAACGGCCTTGAGATTCCGGGGACGAACCCCTGCATGCTCTAAAAGGTAGTCCACGGCAGGCATCAACCCCGTATAGTTCTTCCCCTGGGGAGCCAGAGAGAGTTCTCCCACCAGGTCGCCCTCCTCTTTCAGGAGAGCCACACTGAACTGTCTGCTCGAAGTGTTCAAGGCCAACAACACGGCGATCAAGACCTCCTATTGTTTAATCAGCTTCAAGATATCGTTGTAGGTCACGAAAATCATGAGAAAGATGAGGATTGCAAGGCCTACCTTCTGGGCAAGATCCCTCTTTTTCAGACTGATCGGCCTCCCGGAGACAAGTTCCACGAGGAGAAAGAGGAGAAGTCCGCCGTCAAGGATCGGGATGGGAAAAAGGTTGAGAATGCCGAGGTTGACGCTCACCATGGCCATAAAGGGAAGGAGCAGGGGAAGGCTTTCCTGGGCCACATCCCCCGTCATCTTCCCGATCATGATGGGCCCTCCCAGCAGTTTCAGGGACAAGCGGCCCCGCACAAGATCGACAACCACCATGCAGGTCCTCTCGATCCACTTCCAGGTCTCCAGAACGGCCCTCTGGAAAGCGGAAAGGGGACCGAATTCGATCTTTTTGTATTTTCCGCTCGAAACGATCCCGATAAGGGCGCTCTTGATTTCCTGCCCGTAAACCTTTTCAATGTGTTCCCTCGGGGTGACCTTGAAAGTCAACACCTTTCCGCCCCTCCGAACGGTGATCTCCAGGGGTATCCCGGCCTTGTCCCGGATGATCTCCCGCATCTCCAGCCATTCCTCGATCTTCTTCCCCTGTATGGACAAGACCACGTCACCCTTCTTCAATCCCGCCTCCGCCGCCGCGGATCCGGAGGTCACTTCCCCGATTTCGGGAAGGGTCACGTAGGCCCCCGATACCCAGTAGATACCGAAAAACAAGAAAAGGGCGAGGATCAGGTTGAATACGGGGCCCGCAGCCACGATGGCCATCCGTTTAAGCACGTGCTGGTTCTGGAAAGCACGCTCCTCGTCTTCCGGGGCGATGGGTTCCTCTTCTTCCCCGTCTTCTCCCAGCATCTTCACATAACCCCCGAGGGGAACGGCGGAAACGACATATTCCGTTTCACCTATGGTCTTGCCCACGATCCTGGGACCGAAACCCAGGGAAAACTTAAGGACCTTCACCCGAAAATATTTGGCCATGAGAAAGTGTCCCAGCTCGTGGAAAAAAATCAACACCCCCAACACAACAATAAAAGGAAGAGTATAATACAGGAAAAAATGCATGATTCTCCTTCGCGCATCCCCGCCCTGGAACTAAACCCTCGGTTCCCGTACTTTCCCCCAGACCGGGTCAACGACTCATCTTTTTGAGAAGATCCTCCGCCTTCCGCCTAGCCCATGCATCCGCTTCCATGACACTCTCGATATTCTCCACCTGAAAAGGGGCATGGGCCTCCATGGCCTTCTCGATGAGCTGTGGAATCTGTAAAAATCCGATCCTTTTTTCGAGAAAGGCCTCTACAGCCACCTCGTTGGCCCCGTTCATAACGGCGGGCATACTGTCCCCGATTTCCGCCGCCCGAAGGGCCAGGTCCAGGCAGCGGTACTTTCGCCGGTCGCAACGCTCGAAGCTCAAAGCAGCCGCATCCTCCAGACGCAGGGGTGGAACATGGGTTTCCAGGTGGTTCGGATAAGACAAGGCGTAAGAGATGGGAGTGGCCATATCCGGCACCCCCAACTGGGCGATTACGGACCCATCCTTATATTCCACCATGGAATGGATGATACTCTGGGGATGGATCAGGATACTGATTTGATCCATTTTCAGGTCAAAGAGCCATCGGGCCTCAATGGCCTCGAGCCCCTTGTTCATAAGGGTCGCGGAATCGATAGTGATTTTCCGTCCCATGCTCCAGTTTGGGTGCTGTAAGGCCTGCTCCGGAGTCACGGAGACCAGTTCCTCCAATGTCATGTTCCTAAACGGCCCCCCGGAAGCCGTCAGGATGATTCTCCTGAGATCTTCCCTCGGGTGACCTTGAAGGCACTGGAAGATGGCGCTGTGCTCGCTGTCCACGGGAAGGATGTTAATACCCTTTTCCCGCGCCTTTTCCATGACTAGACTTCCGGCCATCACCATAGTCTCCTTGTTAGCCAAGGCGACGTTCTTCCCTGCCTCGACGGCGGCGAAGGTAGGGATCAATCCTGCAGAACCCGTAATAGCGGAAATCACCGTGTCCACTTCATCGAGGGCGGCAAGGCGGGCGAACCCCTCCACCCCTGCGAAAACATACGGCAGCCCACCGGGGATTTTTTCCCTTAAGCTCGATGCGTCCGCCTCTTCAAGCACCGCCACCGCCCGGGGCTTGAATTTCCGAATCTGGAAGGCCAATAGGTCAAGGTTCTTCCCGGCACTGAGGGCCACAACGCGATATCGGTCCGGGAACTGCTCTATAATGCCAAGGGCGCTCGTGCCGATAGATCCGGTCGAGCCCAACAGAGCGACATTTTTCATTTTTCTTCAAATAGTCCTCTGAAATAATCGATCGTCCGCTTCAATCCCTCTTCGAGGGGTACCCGGGGCTCCCACCCGAGCCTCTCCCGGGCCAAAGTTATGTCGGGGCGCCGCCTCTTGGGATCATCCGGGATGGTAGGTTTGAATTCAAGTCTGGATTTGGAACCGGTCAACCGGATGATGAGTTTGGCCAGGTCCAGGATGCTCGATTCCGCCGGGTTTCCCAGGTTCACAGGGCCTGTGAAATCATCCCCGGCATTCATCATCTTGACAATACCATCGACCATGTCCTCAACATAGCAAAAAGATCTCGTCTGACTGCCGTCCCCGAAAATGGTGATGGGTTCACCATGCAGGGCCTGGGTGATGAAATTGCTGATGACTCTTCCATCATCCGGATGCATCCGCGGGCCGTAGGTGTTGAAAATCCGTACGACCCGGATATTGACTCCGTTCTGCCTGTGGTAGTCGAAAAAAAGGGTTTCCGCACACCGTTTCCCCTCATCATAACAGGCCCTCGGGCCGATTGGATTGACATTTCCCCAGTAGGCCTCTCCCTGAGGATGTTCCGTCGGATCTCCGTAAACCTCGCTGGTGGAGGCCTGAAGGACCTTGGCCTTCACCCTCTTTGCCAGCCCCAGCATGTGGATCGCGCCCATGACGCTGGTCTTGGTCGTTTTGACCGGGTTGAATTGATAATGTATGGGAGATGCCGGACAGGCCAGGTTGTAAATCTGGTCCACCTCTAGGAAGATGGGATTCACTATATCATGACGGATGACCTCAAAGCCGGGGTCCTTCAACAGGTGGAAAATATTCCTCTTTTGTCCGGTGAAGTAGTTGTCCAGGCAAAGGACATCACATCCGTCCTTCAGGAGTCGTTCGCATAGATGGGACCCCAGGAAGCCGGCACCCCCTGTGACAAGGACCCTTACCCTGTCGAATTTCGAGGTTCTGCTCATGAAATCCTTCCCTTTCTCCTTTCGGATCCTCATTGAGAATTTATGGGTGGGTATTTCGCAGTGCTGTGGGGGTCTTTATCTTCGATTCCGAATCTCCCGGGATCATGCCGACCAGGACAGATATAGATATAAAAGGGGTACGGCAAAGAGAAGAGCGTCGATCCTGTCCAGCACCCCTCCGTGTCCCGGAAGTATACCTCCCGAATCCTTGACCCCGCAAAGCCTCTTGATCATGGACTCAACCAGATCACCGATCTGACCCAAAACGGACAGTGCACCCGCGAGAAGCAGGATTCCCGGTCGAACCCGATAAAGGGGCAGGAGGAAGGGGAAAACCAATGCTCCTCCAATGCCACTCAACAATCCAGCCACAGCCCCCTCCCAGGTCTTTCCGGGGCTGACCGAAGGGTAGAGCTTGTGTTTTCCCACGGTGCGTCCGACATAAAAGGCCCCTGTATCGCTGGCAAAGACCACAAAAAGGAGGAAAAAAATCCAGTAATTACCCTTAGGGAAACGATCAATGATGATAAGAAAGGAGAGTGGTACGCAGATATAAACGGACCCCAAAACCGTCCTTCCGGCCCAATCGATTGATTCCCGAAAGGATATGCCGGTGAACAGCATTAAAAGGGCCAGCGGCAAAGCAGCGAAAAGGAAAATCAGCACTGGAACAGAATAGAAATTTCCAAGGGAGGCTGAGAGAAAGAGGCAAAGAGCCAGGCCATAAGTTCCACCCTTGATCCAGGCAGGCGATCCGGGGCAAGCGATTTTAAAGAATTCCCAAAGGCCGATGACGCCAAAAATGGCCACGAGGAGATGAAAACACCACCTGGGGCCGATTCCGATGAGATAGATCAGCACCGGCACCGCGACGATTCCTGTGAGCCATCTCTTGAGGTGCATCACTGCGTCACATGCCCCGCGTCCCGTGGAGAAATGGGTTTTCCGCCTTCCGCCACCTGATCCCCTGTGGCCCCGAACCTCCTTTCCCTTTTCTGGAATTCCTCGAGGGCCTTGAGGTATTCCTCCCTCCTGAAATCCGGCCAGTAGGTCGGGGTGATGTAAATCTCCGTATAGGCCATTTGCCAAAGGAGGAAGTTGCTCAATCGGAACTCCCCGCTGGTCCTGATCAACAGATCGGGATCCGGCATTCCGGCCGTATAAAGGGCATCGGAGATCATCCCTTCCGTGATTGCCTTGGCCGACAATTCTCCTGCCTCAATGCGGGCGGCCAGCTTTTGGAACGCATCGAATATTTCCTGGCGCGATCCGTAACTCAGGGCGAGGGTGAGGACCATATTGCTGTTCCCGGAGGTAAGTTCCTTGGTTTCCCTCAGGGTCTCCTGCACGTCCGCGGGCAGCTTTCCGATCCTCCCGATGGTGTTCAGGCGTATTCCGTTTTCCAGCATCTCCTGGAGTTCGGACTTCAAAAAACGCTTCAGCAATCCCATCAGGGCCCGGATCTCGTATTTCGGCCTCACCCAGTTTTCCTCTGAAAATGCATAAAGGGTGAGCCAGCGGATCCCGAGTTCCCTGCTGGTGCGTACAATCACCCGGACCGATTCGGCCCCCACTTCGTGGCCCCGGACGCGGTTCATGGCCCTTTGCCTGGCCCACCGGCCGTTTCCGTCCATGATGATGGCCACGTGTTTCGGTAATTTTTCAGGATCGATATTGGGCATTCTTCAAGGTTTATGAATGGATGGGGGAGTGCCGCCATGCCGGCCTAATGCGGAGGAATGCTCCCCGGTATATTCCCCGGATCCCGCCGGGCCGGCGATCCAACGGCACAGGTTGCGCGGTTCTCTGTGGGGCGGGGAAAAGGGTATCCCGACTCCGATGGGAATCCTAGAATTCCATGATTTCTTTTTCCTTCTCCGAGGTGATCTCGTCGATCTTCTTGATAAATTCATCGGTGATCTTTTGGACCTCCTCCTGCCCCCTGAAGGCTTCATCCTCGGAGATCTCCTTTTCGTTCTTCAATTCCTTCAGGTACTCGTTCGCCTCCCGCCTGTGATTTCGAATGGAGATCTTACCTTCTTCAGCCATCTTTTTGGCCAGTTTGGCCAATTCTTTTCTCCGTTCCTCAGTGAGCGGTGGAATTGGAATCCTGATCATCTTTCCATCGTTCATGGGGGTCAGGCCCAATTCCGACTTAAGGATACTCTTTTCAATCTCCCCAATAATGGACTGGTCCCAGGGTTTAACGAGGATCAAGCGGCTTTCCGGCACCGAAAGAGACGCCACTTGGTCCAGGGGCATCTGTGTATCGTAGCAATCGACCCGTATCCCATCCAGGAGCGCCGTCGAGGCCCTGCCGGTGCGGAGCTTGGAAAACTCCCTCTTGAGGGCTTCGATGGTCTTGTTCATCTTTTCCCGCGTCTCAGATAGAATCTCTTCTTTCATGATTCGCCTCCTGAAATGAGTGTTCCCACGTCTTCCCCGAAAACCGCCCTCTCGATGTTTCCAGGTCTTTTCATATTGAAGACGACGATGGGTAGTCCCTGGTCCTTCGCCAGGGAGACCGAGGTCAAGTCCATGACCTTGAGATTCATGGCCAAAACCTGGTCATAGGTCAATCTTGAAAACCGCTTGGCCGTGGGGACCTCCGCAGGATCGGCATCGAACACTCCATCCACCTTTGTTGCCTTCAAAAAAACGCCGGCCTGGATCTCCAGGGCCCGCAGGGTGGCTGCCGTATCCGTACTGAAAAAAGGATTACCGGTCCCCGCCGTGAAGATCACAACCCGCCCCTTATGGAGATGGTCCACGGCGCGGGATCGGATATAGGGTTCGGCGATCTCGTTCATTTCAACCGCAGACATGACCCTCGTCTCAACTCCCCGTCCCTTTAGGGCCTCACCCAACGCGATACCGTTTATTACCGTGGCAAGCATGCCCATGTGATCGGCGGGTACCCGGCCTATGCCGTACTCGCCGGCCTTCAACCCTCTGAAGATATTCCCTCCGCCGACCACCACGGCCACCTCTATGCCCTTAGTTTGGAGTCCCTGAATTTCGCGGGCCACCTTTCCGAGGGTCTCCGGTTCAATACCGAAGGACTGATCCCCCATCAAGGCCTCCCCGCTCACTTTGAGCAGGACTCGCCTGTATCGGGGGGGCTTACTTGGCATCTGCCTCCCCCAGTTGATACCGGACAAAACGCCGAATCACGATATTCTCTCCGGTTTTGGCCATCAGTTCATTGAGAAGGTCCTGGACCGTGATATCGGGATTTTTCACATAGGCCTGTTCCAGCAGGCAGACCTCGGAATAGAACTTTTTCAATTTTCCCTCGACGATCCTATCGATCACCTTTTCCGGTTTACCGGAGGCCTTAGCCTGGGTTGCGTAAATCTCTTTTTCCTTTGCCAGGATTTCCTCCGGCACGCCTTCCCGGTCGATGGCGAGTGGATTGGTGGCCGCAATCTGCATGGCGATATTCTTGACGAATTCAGAAAAGTCATCGGTCTTGGCCGAAAAATCCGTCTCGCAGTTCACCTCGACCAGGACGCCTATCTTTCCGCCTGCATGGATGTAGGACTGAATCTGTCCCTCTGAAGTAGCCCGACCTCCCCTCTTCTGGGCTGTGGCGATCCCTTTCTTCCTGAGATATTCCACGGCCTTTTCCATATCGCCGTCACAGGCCTGGAGGGCCTCTTTACAATCCATGACCCCCACGCCGGTCTTTTCCCTCAACTCCTTAACCAATGTCGCTTTGATTTCCAATTTACGATTCCTCCGCGATCTCTTCTTGAGTTTTCGGTTCACCCTCCCGCTTTCCGACTACGATCACTTCCGGTCCGCTTTCATCCTCCGAAGGGGGGGTGGTTACGGGCTGCTTTTCTTCCTCCTCTTTTTCGGCCTCGGCTTCCGCCCTGAGTCGTTCCTCCGCAATCTTGTGTCCTTCTATACAAGCGTCGGCGATCTTGGATGAAATCAGCCGGATGGCCCTGATGGCGTCATCATTGCCCGGAATGATATAGTCGATGTCATCGGGATCACAATTCGTGTCGGCGATGGCCACCAGGGGAATACCCAGTTTTCTCACCTCTCTCACCGCTATATGTTCCTTCTTCGGATCCACGATGAAAACGGCTCCCGGCAATTCGTCCATATCCTTGATTCCGCCTAAATTCTTCTCCAGCTTGACCAACTCCTTCTCCATCTTGAGCGCTTCCTTCTTCGTGTAACGGCTGATGGTTCCGTCCTGGATCATGCTTTCCAACTCCTTCAGTCGAGACACGCTACGCCGAATGGTCTGGAAATTGGTCAGGGTACCGCCCAGCCAACGGTTCACCACATAAAACATTCCGCATCGCTCCGCTTCCTCGACAATGGAGTCATGGGCCTGTTTTTTCGTACCAACGAAGAGAACAGAATACCCGTCCGCCACAGTCTGGACGATAAAATCGTAAGCTGAAGCAAAAAGGTTGACAGTTTTTTGAAGGTCAATAATATGGATGCCGTTTCGAGAGCCGAAAATGTACGGCTTCATCTTGGGGTTCCAACGTCTCGTTTGATGCCCGAAATGGACACCGGCCTCCAACAGTTGCTTCATGTTGATGGATAATGGCATGTGTTCCTCCCTTTCCCGCGGTTTTTTTCCTCCGTTCAGGGCCTATCCAACCTGCTTACCCTTTCATTAAGAAAGGCACCGGGGTTCGACCTGAACGTGCGTAATTTGGTATAATGGAAATGGGTGTAACCACCCTGCACCAACCCCTTAAAGGGGTCAAAAAATCAATAAACTTGGTTTTTTAACATTAACCACACTCTTTATCAAGGGAAAAATGCCCAACGCGGTGAATCCTTGTCCCGATCATAATATTTTTCATACTCCCGAGTGGGACAGGATACGATAGAGTATACTGGTTCCGCAAAAGAAAAGGGGCTTTGATTCAAAAAACCGGCTGGCCGGTAAGCGTACATCTTCCCTTGGCCTGTTGGAGTGATTCAAAGGAAAAGCATCCGTGAAGAAATCCAGACGCTTGCGAGATATCCGTATTAGGTTGGACGCCCAGGAAAGGGACAGGTTTTCTCCATGGGCGTGCATGAGTCTCTCTGCGGTCAGAAGGCACCCCGAAGAAAAGGTTGAGGAAGGACACCGGCAGAATTTTTCCCTGGACACAGACCGTATCCTTCACTCCCTTGCTTATTCCCGATACATTGACAAGACCCAGGTCTTTTACCTGATCAAGAATGACCACATCACCCACCGGGTTCTTCACGTTCAACTCGTCTCCAAGATCGCCAGGACTATCGGGAGGCTTTTGCGGCTCAATGAGGACTTGATAGAGGCCATCGCCCTAGGGCACGACATCGGTCACTGTCCCTTTGGCCATGACGGGGAGAGGTTCCTCTCCGACATCTCCCTGCGCCACGGCCTGGGTCACTTCCTGCACAACGTTCAGGGGGTTCGGTTTCTGGAAAAGATCGAGAGAAAGGGAAAAGGATGGAACCTGAGCTTGCAGGTTCTGGACGGCATCCTCTCCCATGACGGGGAGGTTCACACCCAAACCCTGACACCGGATGGGGAAAAAACCTTCGAAAAATTGGATATGGAGATAGCCCTGAAGGAAAAGGATCCCTCCACGAATATCCGCCCCATGACCCTTGAGGGATGCGTGGTTCGAATGGCCGATACCATTAGTTACGTTGGCAGGGACATCGAGGACGCCATCCGATTGGGACTTATCCGAAGAGAGGAAATCCCAGAGGATTGCAGGCGCATCCTGGGATCCACCAACGGAACCATCGTCTACACCTTGGTGGAGGATCTGGTGGCCAACAGCCTGGAGTCTCCCTACCTCCGTTTCAGCGGGGAGGTCGGCGAGAGCCTCAAAAAACTGAAGGATTTCAACATGTCCCGGATATACCAAGACGAAAAGGGATGGAAACAGACCGAAAAAATCCGCCTCATGTTCGAACTCCTCTTCGAAAAGTACCTCCAGGACCTGGAAACGGGAAATGAGGCATCCGATGTCTACCACGAATTTTTGGACGGGATGTCTGACACTTACAGAAATGAAACACCGCCTCCGGCCATAGCAAGGGATTTCATCGCCGGGATGACGGATGAATATTTCCTTGGGCAATGCCGAAAACGCCTTATCCCCACCCGAAAAGAACGCGGTCTGGTCCAGTGGTCCCTTTCCTGAATCCGCCCCCAGGACTCACCGGCACCCGCCTGGATCCTTGATGCACCCTGGGAAATGCACTTTCAACATGGAAAGACACCTCGCCTCCCAACGCTCCTGTTGCATGGTGCACTCAGGTGACTGGCCGACCGGGAAAATCATCGATTCCAGCATCAGGGAGGAAAGAATCACACCGCACTTTGAAACGCAAAACACTCAATGGCAAGGAATCCATATAATAAAAACAACAGCACGGATACCCATTTCAGGCCGGAACAATCAGCCATAAATCAGCCATAAAATAGCCACAAAACAGCTATTTCATAACTGAATCCCAACCTGTGGGAATGCCTGAAGAAATTGGGTTGACAAAAAGTGGTTAAAAACGTTAAGCATAAAGAAACCTTTTAATGGTCCAACCTGGGGTATGAATTAAGCCCTTTCCCGGCCCGGGGAAGGGGCGTGTCACATAAGCTTCTCAATGCACCGCTTGTGTCGGAAAGCATCTTTTTTCAAACATCGGACGTTACCCATAAATCCTGTACACGAAACTAAATGACGATCAGCCGGTTTCAGCCAGCACTCCCTTTCGGGTGCCCTTCAAACGTAACATGAGAAACGACACGGTTGGCAGGAGGTGTTTCGGCGCCCCTTTCTTTTCTATTCCTTTAACCTGCGGTCTCGAACCTCCCCTCCTTAGAAACCGGAATGATTCGTCCTGTTTTTAGAGTTGTCGTGCCCCCGGAAACTGAGGCATGCCTTTCTCAAAAGATCCGATTCGAGGTATGCCTTGAACCGTCAATGTGGATCGCTGGTTTGGAGAAAACCATCTTTTTCTCCTTTTTAACAGGTTTTTCCAACCTCTATCCTCCTTTTACACAAACAGTGACTTCCAGAGGGGAGGCCTTTCAGTATGTGTCCAACCAATGATCTTCCGGAAACCGAGCCCTTGTTGAAACTAGAAGACATCCACATGTACTTCGGCAAGGTGGCCGCGCTGGCAGGTGTGGATCTCGAGGTGAGAAAAGGAGAGATTCACTCCATCATCGGGCCCAACGGAGCAGGAAAAACGGTGATGATGAACTGCATCAACGGCCTTTACAAACCCCAGCGTGGGTCCATCTATTACAAAGGAAAAAAAATCAACGATCTGCGCCCCCACCAACGGGCCAGGCTTGGGATTTCCAGGACCTTCCAGAAAATCGAGCTTTTTGGGGGTATGACTGTCCTGGACAACATCCGCCTGGGCAGGCACATTCACCTCAAATCAGGGATCCTCAGCGGATCTATTTACGTAGGGAAAACCAAACGGGAGGAACTGGAGACCCGGAAATTCATCGAGGAGGAAATCATCGATCTCCTGGAGATCGAGAGTATCCGGGACAAAACCGTTCATATGCTCCCCTACGGTCTCCAGAAACGGGTGGAACTGGGAAGGGCCCTTGCCCTGAATCCTGAACTGCTTCTACTGGATGAGCCCTTGGCCGGACTCAACCTGGAAGAAGTAGAAGACATGGCCCGCTTCATCCTGGATATCAACGAAGAAGAGAGGTGGAAGGTCACATGCATTCTGGTGGAACACGATATGGGCGTAGTGATGGACATCTCCCACAGAGTCTTTGTCTTGAACTTCGGGAATAAGATCATCGACGGAACACCTGAGGAGGTTCAGAACAACCCAGACGTCATAAAGGCCTACCTGGGCGAAGAAGACCTCTATGCCACGAGGAGGTAATCACGAAATGGGCGGATCCAAACTGGAGATCACAAAAGACCTCACTATCCCCAAGCTTTTCGTCCACCAGTGCAAGAGATACTGGGACAAGAAAGTGGCCATGAGGGAAAAGGAGTTCGGCATCTGGCGCCCTTATACCTGGAAGGACTATTACGAGAACGTAAAATACCTGAGCTTGGGATTGATCCGCCTCGGGCTGGAGAAAGGGGACAAGGTCGCCATGATAGGGGACAACCGTCCGGAGGGACTCTGGGCGGAGATGGCGGCTATCTGCGCCGGAGGGATCGGGGTATGGCTTTTCCAGGACTGCATGATGGACGAGGTGAAGTACATCGTCGACCATTCGGACGCCAAGTTCTTTGTGGGAGAAACACAGGAGGAAGTAGACAAAGCCCTGGCCATCAAGGACGACTGTCCCAAAATGGAATGGATTCTCTGGGATGATCCCAAGGGGATGAGAAACTACAATCAAGATTTCCTCATGAGTCTGAAAAAGGTCCAGGAACTCGGGAGGGAACTGGACAGGGAAGATCCCGAACTTTTCGAAAGAAGGATCAATGAGGGGCACGGCGACGACATCTGCCTCCTTTTTTATACCTCGGGGACTACGGCCCTTCCCAAGGGGGCCCTCCTGAGTCACTGGAATATGCTGACCATGGGGAAAAATCTCATGGCCGTTGATCCTTGCTACGACACGGACGACTTTGTCTCCTACCTCCCCTTCGCATGGATCGGCGAGCAGATGATGTCCATATCCTGCGGGCTCCAGGTGGGTTACACCCTCAATTTTCCGGAAGAACCAGAAACCGCCCTCCAAAACCTCCGGGAAATCGGCCCCCACGTGATGTTCGCACCGCCCAGGCTTTACGAGGGCATGACCCGCCAAGTACAGGTCAAATACATAGATGCGACTTGGATAAAAAGAAAATGTTACGAGTTCGCGACCAAGGTAGGTTACAAGATCGCCGATTTGAAATTCGAAAAACAACCTGTCCCCTGGTACTTGAAAATCCTCGGATGGATCGCCTATATCACCGTCCAAAAAAAGTTAAAGGACCACCTGGGTATGTCACGTCTCCGCCATGCCTACACTGGGGGAGCGGCCATGGGGCCGGATCATTTCCGCTTCTTTCATGCCCTGGGGGTGAACCTCAAGCAGATTTACGGCCAGACGGAAATCGCAGGCATCTCCATAGTTCACCGTGACGGAGACGTAAAGTTCGATACTGTCGGGACGCCCCTTCCTGAAACAGAGGTCAGGATCACCGAAGATGGAGAAATCATCTCCCGAAGCCCATCGGTGTTCCAGGGTTATTACAAGAACGAGGAGGCGACCCGAAAAACTCTTGTGGACGGATGGCTTTACTCGGGAGACCGGGGTTTCATAGACGAAGACGGGCACCTGGTGGTCTTCGACCGCTCAAAGGACGTGATGACCCTCAGCGACGGGAGGCCCTTCTCACCCCAGTATCTGGAGACCCGGCTCAAATTCAGCCCCTACATCCAGGAGGTCTGGGTAATCGGTGACAAGCGGGAGTATGTGACCGCCGTCATGTGTATCGATTACGCGGTCGTCGGAAAGTGGGCCGATGACAAAAAGATCACCTATACAAGCTACCACGAGCTTTCCCAGAAACCGGAGGTCTATGATCTGGTGCAAAAGCAGATCGAGGAAGCCAACAAGGACCTACCCACCCCCGCCAAGATCCGGAAGTTCGTGAACCTGTACAAGGTGTTTGACGCGGACGACGAAGAGCTGACGCGGACCAGCAAATTAAGGCGTGCTTTTGTGGAGAACCGCTACCGGGATATCGTGGATGCCCTTTACTCAGACACGGACTCGGTCCACATGGATACCACCATCACTTATGAGGACGGAAGAGAGCAGCGGATCAAGACAGATCTCAGGATTCAAAAGGTGGAGGATTAGGCGTACCTGGACGGAGATTAACGGGAACTCCGGCACTTAAGGAGTACTCGGTTTTTCTTTGAGACTCGGGAGGAAGTCCATGGAACTTTTTTTGATGACTTTGATTACCGGCATCATGGTGGGAGGAATTTATGCCCTGGTGGCCCTTGGATGGGTTTTAATTTATAAGTGTTCCGGGGTCCTGAATCTGGCCATGGGGGAATTGACCCTGATCGGAGCCTACGTGACCCTGAGTTTTTATGAGATGGGACTTCCCTTTATCCTCGCGGTTGTCTGCACCCTGCTCGTCGGCATCGTCTTGGGGTTCCTCACCGAGAGGATCTTCCTCGACAAGCTCATAGGCGAACCCATCCTGACGGTGATCATGGTAACGGTGGGGCTTTCATTCTTTTTAAAAGGCCTTGTGGAGTTCATATGGGGTACGGACACCAAGGTCTTCGACCCGCCGATCTTTTCCATCAAACCCATCACCATGGGTTTTCTTAAGGTATCCCCGGTTTACCTCTGGTCTTTCATCCTCGCCATCGTTCTGCTGATCATTTTCGTGTGTTTCTTCAAGTATACCCGCTGGGGCCTGTCCATGCAGGCAACGGCCGACGATGAAACCGCGGCCCTCTCCCTGGGAGTCAGCGCCCGTTTCGTTTACGCTGCGGCCTGGGCCATTGCCTTCATGAGCGCTGGAGTGGGTGGGGCCCTCCTTGGGAACATCAACGGAATCAATATTTCCGTTGGACACCTGGGATTGCTTGTGCTTCCGGCCGTGGTCCTCGGGGGTCTCAATTCGGTTCCAGGGGCCATCGTGGGGGGAATCATTATCGGTGTTCTCCAGAATCTCTCCGGCTCCTACCTCGACCAATACTTTCCGGGTGGTGTGAAGGAAATAGTTCCTTATGCCTTTATGGCCGTTTTCTTGCTCTTCAAGCCATACGGGCTTTGGGGTTGGGAGAGAATAGAGAGGGTGTAACCGGTGGTTGTCGTATTGAAGGGATGTCGAAGGACCCGAAACTTTGGATAAAAGAACAAGGACGTCCGTCGTGGAGATGGCCGTCCATAAATAAATAATCCTTCCCAAATCTATCGAGGAGAAGTTCCTATGTCCAGTGTCTGGTTGCCTTGCGGGAAATACCATCAGGATTACGCCCATGACCAGGGATGGTGGCAGACTCCAGTCATCAAAGGAAAGATGATCCTGTTGCTTGCCACCGTGTTCATAGGCATCCCGCTCCTTGCCCCCGAGTACTGGGTGGGGGTAGGAACCATGGTAGGGTACACGGCCATGGGGGCGCTGGGGGTTCAATTGCTGATCGGTTATACCGGACTCATCACCCTTGGACACGCCGCATTCATAGCCGTGGGGGCCTATACCAGCACTCTCCTGGTTTTGCAATATCCATGGCCCCCTTTCATCGTCCGCTGGGGGCTCGCCTACCCCATCAGCATTATGGCGGCCGGGATAGTGGCTGGACTCTGGAGCGTACTTTTCGGACTCCCTTCGGCAAAGGTGAAAGGATTCTACTTGATCCTGACCACCATCGCCGCCCAGTTCATTACCGTCGATTTTATCCTGACCCAGTACGTCAGTCAGATCGGCGGACGGGGCCAGGCCTTCTCTCTTCCCCCCGGGACCATCAAGATCGGCCCCTGGACCATCGACTCGGAAGTCAAGATCTACTACGTCATGGCCGTGCTTCTCACATTGGTTGTGATCGTTATGGCCAACCTGCTTCGCTCGAGGGTCGGCAGGGCCTGGGTGGCGATTCGGGACAACGACATAGCGGCCGAGGCCCTAGGCATCAACATCGTCTGGTACAAGCTCCTGGCCTTTTTCGTGGCCGGGTTCATCGGCGGGGTGGCGGGTGCCTTCTGGGTCAGCAACACGGCAGCCCTGAGCCCCGAGCACTTTCCCTGGTTCTGGTCCCTGTGGCTGGTCGGGGTAATCCTGATCGGTGGGGTCGGATCGATCCACGGGGCCATATACGGTTCCATGTTCATGGTCGTCATAATGGAGCTGCTGCAACTTGGTGTTATCCCTCTTGCTGAGTATTACCCCAAACTTCTCATCGATTTCGCCTATGTCAAAGACATGTCCTTCGGATTGGCTATCTGCGCATTTCTGATTTACGAACCCAACGGGCTGGCGTACCGGTGGTGGCAGATCAAGAACTATTTCAACCTGTGGCCATTCTCCTACTAGGCACCTGTATGGAAGAGCATTCGAGCGGTTCATGAATCCTATTCGCCCCTCGAACCGTCCAATTTTCGGGGAAAGGAAAAAAACCGCCGCCTTCATTGTTTTTCAACCGGAAAGGACAAGGAAAGGAGGTGAACGGAGTTCAGAAAGGTCCTCGGGTAATGGATGTCCACGTTTTGTCAGTTTGATAACCGATTAAGGAAAGGGGAAGGAACATGAAAAACACGGTCTTTAAGAACCTGCTCGTCCCGATTCTGGCAACGGCCTTGATCTTGGCTTTCTCCGGTCTGGCCTCTGCCAAGGCCATAAAGATCGGCGGGATCATGGACACCACCGGCGCCACGTCGGATGTCGGAAAAGACTACGCCATCGGCATGGAAGAGGCCTTCAAGTACATCAACGAAAAGGGCGGTGTAAACGGGAAAAAAATCAAGTATACATGGTTTGACTATGGTTATCGTATTCCAGAGGCCATAACTAAATATAAGCTCCTAAAGAGGCTGGGAGCCCTCGTGATCATGGGATGGGGGACCGGTGACACCGAAGCCCTTTCACCTACAGTCAACAAGGATCAGATCCCTTATGTTTCAGCCTCTTACTCGGCCCACCTCACCAATCCGAAGAAATCGCGTTATAACCTGTTTTTCTCTTCCGACTATTCCACAAATGCGAGAGCCTGTCTCACGGCTTGGTTTGACAAAAAATGGCCCAAGCACCCGGATTACGGGAAGAGGAAGCCGAGGTTCGCATGCGCTTACATGTTTGCATCACCTTATTGCAGCGCGCCCATCAAGGCCATAAAGGATCAGGCTAAGCTTCTTGGCTTTGAAATCGGCCCAGACCAGGATGTCTCACTCTTTGCCCTGGACACCAAGAGCCAGATCATGGCCTTGAAGGAATTCAAACCCGATGTGGTCTGGCACGGCAACACGACGATGTCGGTGTCAGCCACCATCAGAGATGCTTACGCCCTCGGGCTGGGTGCGGATTGGATCGTGAATAATTGGGGTTTTGATGAAAATCTTCCCCGCCTGGCCGGTGAAGCGGCCGAAGGTGTTATGGGCGCCACCCCGTGTGCATTCTATGGCCAGCCTTACAAGAACATGGACATAGTCGTGGCGACGGCCAAGAAATACCATCCTGGAATTCCCCAGGAAAAGAGGCTGATCCGTACGGTCCAGGCCTGGGGAGATGCCTTGATAGTATGGGAAGCCCTGAAACGGGCAGACAAGGCGGGGGATCTTTCCGGAAACGGGATCATGGTAAAAGGCTTTGAGACAATGAAGAATTTCGATATCGGACTCGGTGCCTCTCCAATAACTTATACTGCCAGTGATCACAGGCCCACGACCGGATGCCTTGTTCAGGAATGGAAGAACGGGAAATTCCAGGAGGTCGAGAGGGTTGACCTCAAGGCCCGCTGGCCGGAGAAGTGGGAAAAGGAATGGCTCGGCTGGTAGATCCCTCCCGGGCAATTTTTTATTTGAACCGACACCCTTGGAGGTGAGTCCCTTGGAAGCAGCGGAAGCAATCCTGAAAATCAACAATATAGAGGTCAAGTACCATGAGGTGATCCTGGTCCTGAAGGGCGTTTCCATCGAGGTGCCGAAAGGAGGGATCGTCGCCCTCCTTGGTGCCAACGGGGCCGGGAAGAGCACGACCCTCAAGGCGGTTTCCGGCCTTTTGAAGACCGAGGACGGGGAAGTCACGGACGGCGCCATCCTGTTCGAAGGGCAGCAGATTCATCATCAGGGTGCGGCCAATATCGCCAGGATGGGGATAGTCCAGGTGATCGAGGGACGCAGGGTATTCGAACACCTGACCGTGGAAGAAAACCTCAAGGTCGGCGCCCATCTTCGAAAGAGCGGTTCCGTTAAGGAGGGGCTCGACCTGGTCTACCATTACTTCCCGAGGTTGAAGGTCAAACGCAATGAAGTGGCCGGATTCGTGAGCGGGGGAGAACAGCAGATGACCGTCGTGGGTCGGGCCTTGATGACGGAACCCAAGCTCGTGCTCCTGGACGAACCCTCCATGGGGCTGGCGCCGAAGCTCATCCACGAGATCTTCAACATCATCATGCTGCTAAACCACGAACAGGGGATCTCCATCCTCCTCGTGGAACAGAACGCTAAACTGGCCTTGAACGTGGCCCCTTATGCTTATGTCATGGAGACGGGCCGCATCGTAATGGATGACACCTCGGAAAAACTTCGTGAAAACGAGGACATCAAGGACTTCTACCTCGGGTTGACCGATAAGGGTGGCCGGAGGAAAAACTTTCGGGACGTGAAACATTACAAGCGCAGAAAACGATGGCTTACTTGAACAGCTGCAAAGTTTGTCTCAAGGGGGCAAGCTAAAAAAAGGGAGGTTATGATGAAAAAAAGAGAACTGCTGTCATTGACCTTCGTGCTCGTCCTGGGGACCTTCCTGGTCTCCTGTGCAGGCATGATGACGAAACCCAGCGAGTCCAATTTCAAGGCACCGGAGATCACCCTGGACTCCATCCAACTCTCTTATTATGAAGGCTTCTGGTATTACGGAAAGGCCAAGCCAGCTATGGGAAAAGCGCCAAAGGGCGGTGGGTCCTCACCGATCACATTGAACTTCGTCTTTGAGATCACCAATCCCAACCCCTATCCCATTCAGTATCAATCCGGCAGTTTCTTTCTTTATTTCGAAGATTATGAACTACGGATTGTGCAGGATTCCAACCCCATGTGGATCCCCCCGGGAAAGACCAACGACAAAGTGTTGACCGTCACCCTGACGCCTTTCTCCACCTATGCCAAGTTCCTGCTGGCAGGCAAACAATTGGCCGTGCAAAGGGGAGACAAGCCCTGGGATAAGATCAAGAAATGGTGGAAGGAATTGCCGGATATGTCCTTCCCCATCGATCTCAAGGAAGGTAGTTTCACCTTCAGCGCGGACGGAGTGGTAAAGGTGGTTCCCATCAACATCAAGTATCCTTAATCCTTACGGATTACACCCTCCCAAGGAATAAGAGGGGAAAAAGAGGCAGCAGGGGGATTTACTCCTCCTGGTGCCTCTTTTTTTCAGGCCTCCACCTTTGACCCCGCTATTCCTATCTGTTATTTTTTAGTGTTCTAACGACTAATAAAAACACAGGATACATGAACACCTTTATTTCACCCTCGATCATCGTTCGGGTCAGGGAAATCGGGGAGTCCGATCTCCTGGTGACCTTCTTCACCCGGGACCGGGGACTCCGCCGCGGAGTGGCAAAGGGAGCGCGGAAGAGCCGCAAACGGTTTGTGAATTGCCTGGATCTCCTTTGTCTGGCCGAACTGGAATACAGGCCGGGCAAAGGGGATCTCTGCCTGATTACTTCCGGAAAACTACTCCATGCCCATCCCCGTCTTAGAAAGGACTTTTCCGCCCTTGCCAGGGCCAGTTACATGGTTGAACTCGCCGAGATCCTGTTTCCATGGGGAGTCGTGTCAAAAGAGATGTTTGACCTTCTCCGCGAATCCCTTCGCTTCCTTGAGGAAGATCCGAACCCCCGGAGCCTCCTAATGGCCTTTGAGCTGCGGGCCATGGAGCTGGGAGGATACGGGATGGATCTCAAGAAATGTTGTCACTGCGGCCGCGACTACGAGGGTAAGGGAACAGCCGTATTCCTGAAGGAAAAGGGGGGAATCGCTTGTCTTAGGTGCGCCCGGCCGTCCAAGGAGGCGCCTGAGCTGAATCCGGAAGCGGTGAAATATCTGGCGAACCTGCAATCCGGGGCCCTGAAATCCGCCTTGTCCGCCGCAGCGGGGAAGGAAATCATGGACCTTCTGGGATCCGTCCTGAGACTCCATAGGGAATACCATCTCGGTCTGAGGCTGAAGAGTCTCCACCATCTCGGCGTGTAATTTCAGTCTTCAGGCCCCCCGGATTCCACGGATCTCTATGTCATTTTACAGTCCCTAACGGGCAGGGCGGCACAAGGGATTAAACCCAGATTATGCATGACAAATTTTGAAAGAAGCTGTTTCTTTAATGATTGTGGATTGTTGGACATCTTTCCAGATCAAATTACATTCACCGAAAAGGTGCAGTTCAGGAAATATCAGATTTATTCAGTAATGTCCGGTTAAGTTTTTGCATAAGATGAGTGGAAAGTTTGAGAAAAAGTTCATGGCGGCGTCATTTTTTGCTTGACATTTCAAGCAGTTAGTGCGGGTAGT